>NZ_DAIUEH010000026.1:0-75917 GCF_036845245.1 Methylobacter sp. | reverse complement strand
TTTAGTGGCGGCTCTTGTTAACTTGCGCTATCACTGTATTTAGGAAAGATGTCTACTAAACCGTCGTAATTTACCCTCAAAAATCTCAGCGCTTTTCCGGGTTCTTCAGAACATCTATTTCCATTTGTTCTCGAATACAAATTCTCCTTTATCCGATAGCTCGAATTTTAGGCCGACACTCAGGAACGGCACCGTAACGATCCATTCTACTATCCCTCCTCGAAGCGCGGCTTATCGGCACTGTTTTGCAGGGCATCGAATGCCTGTTCCAACAATGCCATAAAGCTTTTACGGCTGCCGTTCCAAGCGATGGCAGGGGCTATAAAGACATCGACGAAAAAGGGTACCAGCACAAACTCGCCCTTGGGTAAACACTTGCCCAGGCCGTTAAAAAATACCGGAATGATGGGAACGTCCGGACGTTTGCTTAACAGGTGAGCGACGCCACTTTTGAATTTGCCGCGCTGTTCCGGTTGGCCACGGGTGCCTTCCGGAAACAGGATCAGAATTTTTCCCTGATCCAGCGCTGTTAACAGCGGCGCGAGCGTATCGCCGTCCCGAGCCGAGGTCCGGCGGTCTATCGGGATGATGCCGATGATGTTTACCGCAAACGCTTTCAACCAGCGATTGCGACAGAAATAGTCCGCCGCAGCAACCGGATGCAATTGGGGGATCAGCGCTTGCGGAAATAGAGACATCAACACCAAAGTGTCCAGGTGGCTATTGTGATTGGCAACCACGATGGCCGGACCGGAGGTTGGCAAATGTTCACGGCCGCGCACGTTCAGGCCAATCAGGAACAATACTAAAGGTTTGACCAACAGCAGATAAAATAAGCGGCGCAACATGTAAACCTTCAATAATGCAGGAAATAGATGTAGTGGAAAAACAGCGGAGCAGTGTAGGTTAGGCTATCCAGCCGATCAAGGATACCGCCATGGCCGGGCAATAGGCTACCGCTGTCCTTAACGCCCAGATCGCGTTTCAAGGCCGAAATCGTTACGTCGCCGACGAAGCCCGCCACCCCAATTAATAGGCCGGCACCCAAGGCTTCGATGCGAGTCAGCGGCGTCAGCCACGGTGCCAGCAGCACCGCCAGGGCCGCCGTGCTGAATACCCCGCCCCAAAAACCGGCGAAGGTTTTGTTGGGGCTGACTTTCGGCACGATTTTGCGTTTGCCCAGGCTTTTGCCCCACAGGTATTGGGCGACATCGTTGATCTCGGTTAAAAAGATCAAGTAAATCAATATACCCATCGAACCGCCGCCCGGATTGTTTTCCGCCGGCAAGACCAGCATGAAGGCCATGTGGCTGAGGCTGAACACGCAAATCATCAAGCCCCAATGCAAGGTGCCGATGGCGCGCAGAAAACCTTGGGTTTCGCCAATCAGCAGCATGCGCATCGGCAGCCATAAAAAGACATAAATTGGAATAAAGATAATGAACAAGCCATACCAGCCCGCCCATACCCAATAATATTGCACCGGAATTGCCAGATAAGCCCAAAACAACACTCGGTGATCGGCGCGCCGGGTCGGAATCAGGGATAAATATTCCTTGAACGCTAAAAAGCTGATCAGGCCCAGCACGATCACCGAGGTGGTGCGATTTATCAGCACGGCCACTGCAAACACAGCAACGATGATCCACCAGGTTCTGACACGCTGGCGTAACTCGTTGTAGTTGCGTTCGGGCCTGCGGCGTTGCAGCATAATCGACAGGCAGCTGGCGATACACAACAGCAAGGCGATGCCGGCAAAAGCGATTTGCACACTGAGCGGCAGATTGATCGACATCATGCGTTTACCTCCTGCAGAGCGTTAAGGCATCGGTTGACGATAGTGACGCCGATCAACAGCAAAATGACGGCGAACAGCGCGTTGACCCATGCGCCATGCCAACCCAACCCGACGCACAACGCCAACGCGCCGAACACGAAGGCCCGGTCGCTTTTGCCCATGGGGCCGTCGTAACGCCTGGATGCGCCTATTTGCACGGCAACCACGCCGGCCATTTCGCTGATCACCGCGGCAATGACGATGCCGACCACCAGCCATGGCTTAGCGCCCGGTAAAAGCGCAAAAGGCAGATACAAGGCGGTGTCGGCAAATACATCGCACAGCTCGTTCAATATGCCGCCCAAAGCGGACTGCATGTTGTGTTCGCGGGCCAGCATACCGTCGATTGCATTCAAAGCCATGCGCACCAGCATCACCAGCGGAATTGCCCAATAAATGCCGGGTTGCCAGTTTGGATAGAGCAAGGTCGCACCGACCAGCAGCGATAACGCCATCGCGGCTAGGGTAACTTGATTAGCAGTCACGCCCCGCGCCGCTAGCCATCGCACGCTGGGTCGTAACAGGTTTTGAAATGCCGGTTTGATATCGTAAACGGAAGACATAAGTACCTTTAGGTCGTGCTGTAAGCGATGGCGTTACGGATAAATAGGAATGCGAGCTAACGCAATAGCTTAGCTCATTTTGAAGAGATTCATAGTCGGGTGCTGCTTATTCTTCGACCTTCGGGACCGGCTCAGGCGATGACTGTAACATTTTCTTCATTCGAAACAGATTGAATACTTCGCGGGAGCGGGTTGCGTGGGTTTTGTATTGGAACAGGTGGGGGATCAGAATACATAGTTGCATATTTCACTAAAGATCAGCCACCCATTCCGATTGAAAATCGCTGCCTGTTCCGGTTCAAACGAGGTCATCGATTCCGACCCGATTACGCTCAGAAGTGAGCGTTGGCTTAGTGGAGGACGAATTGGTACTATCGATCCTTTGCCACCGGATGTGACCGTTCTTAGATCGGCGGATGAGCCGTACATAGCAGACTACCATCATCGTAAAATCCAGAGTTTATTGCCTAGAATTTGTCATTCTGAGATGATAGATAAAAATAATATAGCCACTTGTAATTTTTTTAATAGTAGTTGTCGTATTTGTTGACACAATTTGATTCGCTACATTAAATAGTTTTTGCAAAATCAAACTCTTAATCACAAACAAATGGAGTTATACGGGCAAATGTGCTGGATGATTGGACACCTGATGTCGTATACATTACGTTGGGCGTCTTATGACCTCACTCACACGGTGACTGAATGAATACATACGTCGCTTTTTTCCGCGGCATCAATGAAGGAGTACAGGAAGCGTAACGTTAGTGGAGCGGCGTACGACGACCCCCGCGTAGCCGTAGCGGTCGGGCGTTTTGACGAAGTTGTAGCGATAGCGGAAGCGCAGTCAAAATGCAAGGCCATCCGACACGGCGTCAAGTCATTACGGGAGTCATGGCGCACAGCGTAGCAACGCGAAGTTGTGCGTCGTGACGGACGGAGGACGAACGCGGGCCGCCGAAGGCATTAATTGCCAGGTCATTTTTCGCTGCTAAAATCGGATGGATCCATTTTAGCTTTCGCGAAAAATCCTGGCGCGCTTAGTGGGTGGCAACTGCTCTCTGCCGATGAAGGAACTCGTCGCCACCTTGGAAGAAATAGGTGCGCGGAAAGTCAGGACATATATTCAAAGCGGCAACGCCGTATTCGAGAACACCGAAAGGAAGTTGGATCGACTTTCCAAGCAACTTTCCGCCGAAATTTTGAAGCGCCGTGGCTTCGAACCACATGTACATATTCTTACCGTTGAAGCACTCGCCAAGGCCATCGCAGAAAATCCTTCCTGAGGCGGTAATCGATCCTAGTAGTTTGCATCTCGAATTTCTCGCCTCGCCACCAAAGAGCCCCGATCTGAAAAAGCTCGCCAGCTTGCGAAAGGAGAGCGAACGGTTTCACCTAACTCAAGGTGTGTTTTACCTGCATGCGCCTGAGGGTGTTGGTCGGTCGAAACTTGCCGCAAGCTCTGAGAAACTCTTGGGTGTTCCAATGACCGATCGCAATTGGAGAACAGTATGCAAAGTCATGGAAATGGCAGGAACGTGAGCGCGACGCCCAACTCTGCGTTCGAGGCGACCTGCGCGAAAAGCCACGCAGGCGCCTTAACTTCACGTTAGCGCGGCAAGCGAAGCTTGTCGTTTCTTGCAGGGTGAAAGTCCCTGTCGGGCAAGGTCTAGCCAACCACCCGTATCGAGTGTTGCGTGTCCGGCGGAGCGTTGCCAGCGGTTACGACTGTTGCAAAGGCGAACAAAGGAGGCGAAGCGTACACAGAGAACCACACAGGCCACAGGGGATACGCACATCCCTGAAGCCAAGTCAGCATCGTTATAGCATAAATACAGTCGGCGACGTTGTTAACGTGACGGAAGCCAATACAAAGAAATCGCCAAGGCAAGATTTCGGAGGGGCTGTCGGTGTCCAGGGGCGTGGCATATGTGGAAAGAAGCGGCAGGAACTTGCGAGACCCTTACAGCTCCCGAAACGGGGACACGGTATGCGGATATTTAACCACCTCAGGGGAAACCCAGGAACAAGGTAAGCCGAAACCTAAATCCCCGTTTGAAGCGGGTAAGCCTACCCAACAGAAAGAAGGATGGCTGAAGGCTGTAGGGGAGTCAGATCCATCCATAGTACTCTGAGACGGGAGAGCCGATCACAAGGGGAAGGGATGGACAAAGTTGTGTAGCTCTCAAAGGAAACACATACCGGACATGTCGAGCTGGAGAATATGATGCAAACCTCACTGAGGGGAATAGCCAACAAAGCGGCACAAAACAAAAGCCACAGGTTTCAAAACCTGTACCGTCTCCTGACCCTGGAATTCCTGCTTTCTTGTTGGCGATACGTCAACAAGAAAGCGGCATCCGGCGTTGACCGGATTAATGCTGCCGAATACGCATTGAACTTAAACGACAATGTCGGGCAACTGGAAGCCAGCGTGAAAGGCGGCTGGTATCGGGCTAAGTTAGTGCTTAGAAAATACATCCCTAAAGCCAACGGCAAGTTGAGACCGTTAGGGATACCGGCCATCGCTGACAAACTGCTGCAAATGGCAGTGGCGAAGCTACTCGAAGCCATCTATGAGCAGGATTTCCTGTCGTGCAGCTATGGGTATAGGCCGGACACAGGTGCGCACAAATCGATAAAGGATTTATCGGCAGCATTAAGGACGGGGCGATATGAGGGGGGCGTGGAAGCCGACATTAAGGGTTTCTTCGATCATATCGACCACACCAAACTGTTGAACATGCTGATGCGGCGCATTGATGACAAGCCCTTGCTGAAACTGATTCGGCGATGGTTAAAGGCAGGCATACTGGATAGCACAGGGCAAGTGTTGCACCCGTTATCGGGGACACCGCAAGGCGGCATAGTCTCGCCGATCCTGGCCAATGTGTACCTCCATTATGCGTTGGATGTATGGTTTGAAGGCATCATAAAACAGCATTGCCGAGGTAACGCGACACTGTACCGCTATGCGGACGACTTTGTCTGTTGTTTCGAGCAGGTTAGCGACGCACAGCGCTTTTATGAGGTTCTGCCCAAGCGCTTGGCAAAATTTGGCTTGGAAGTGGCGGGAGACAAAACCCAATTGCTTCATTTTCACAAAGGTTCGAAACACCGTTTCTGCTTTCTGGGATTTGAATACTATTGGGGGCGCAGCCGATTTGGCAAAATCGTGTTGAAACGGCGGACTGACCGCAAGAAATATCGGTTAGCCATCGCTAATTTCAAAGTATGGTGCCAAGAAAGTCGGAGATTGCGTAAGCCGGTAATATTTGCCAAACTGAACCAAAAGCTGAGAGGGTACTGGAATTATTACGGGCTCCGAGGCAACTATGAAAGCCTGAATGACTACCTGCAAGACATTAAACGGATACTGTTTAAATGGCTTAACCGGCGTAGTCAGAGACGCAGCTACAACTGGACAGGGTTCATTGCTCTGATCGATGACTTTAATTTGCTCAAGCCCCGTATTTGTCATGATTTCTAAGTACCTAAATGCCGTGTGCGAAGCGAGCAACTTTGAAAAGCCCGGTGCGGTAATTCCGCACGCCGGGATTTGTAAGGGGGCAGCCGGGCAACGAAGGAGTACAGGAAGCGTAACGTTAGTGGAGCGGCGTACGACGACCCCCGCGTAGCCGTAGCGGTCGGGCGTTTTGACGAAGTTGTAGCGATAGCGGAAGCGCAGTCAAAATGCAAGGCCATCCGACACGGCGTCAAGTCATTACGGGAGTCATGGCGCACAGCGTAGCAACGCGAAGTTGTGCGTCGTGACGGACGGAGGACGAACGCGGGCCGCCGAAGGCATTAATTGCCAGGTCATTTTTCGCTGCTAAAATCGGATGGATCCATTTTAGCTTTCGCGAAAAATCCTGGCGCGCTTATGGCTGTCCTACCTTGATGGCACCAGCATGAAGCTCACTCACTTTTTTACCGCCGTTCTGATTCTAATCTCTTTCACAACGGAGACAGTTGCAGCTGAAGGTAAGGTACTCACGTGCGGAAAAACTACCGTTAGGCTTTTCAATAGCACGGTTGAAGAGTCGCCTTTCTTCGTATTGAAAATTAAAGCTCCCGTTGCGATATTTCACTACCCGTATTACATGGATCGAGAAATTTTTATGCTTAGGTGTGAAACAAGCGCTACTGGAAAAATGTATGTCTTGTTCAACTGGATGTGCGGTGGTACTGGGTGCAATGAAGCGGGTTTCGGGCTTGTGGACGCCGACACCGGAAAGATACGCCTAGAACCAAGAGGCCGCTGGCGGAGTGATGGCGATGAGGATAAGGCATCGAAAATCTTAGGCCACCCCATTCAGCCGTTTACTTGCAAGGAGTTCTCAAGAACATCTATGGGTGCCCCAGGAGCCAAAGGCGAACTATGCTTCGTGTCGCCACAGGAGCTTGGTTAAATGCGTATTCCGCCCAACCCGTCAGTCAAGCGGGACGCCGAAAAAGCACGGCGCCTCTTTCTTTTATGTTGGACAACTCATCTACAGGAGGTCCTATGCTGATATTTAGTGAGTGTGTGAGAGTAACAACTTGGGTTAGATGTCTCGCTGTTCTCTATCTATTTTGTCTGATTTTAGCTGGATGGTTTGCTGTGCTGCGCTTACTCAACGGTTTACCCATTTCATTTCCAGGCCAATCGGAAAGTTTAGTTTTTGGTCTGCTTTTAGCCTATTTGAGTTTTCTTTTTTGTTATGTTGCAATCACGGGGCGCAATCCAGTGAGGTATTTTCCAATCGGAACAATTTCATGGCCACTTGTCAGCAGATCCAATCCCCGAGTTTTGCGCTTACTCGGGTTGCAACGCATGCGTCGCAATAGGAAATTGGGGAAATACGGTGCCTCTTCAAAATAGCAGCCCAACATGGCGCTCAACCTCGCACCCTACGTTTGCTGGGCGCTGCGGGATAAACCCGCGCAGCGCCGGTTAACTCTATGTTTAGTCGCCATGAAGGCTAGTCACATCGTCGTAGCCGGCGTTCTTTTGGCTCGGCTATCCATTTCTGAAGATCAGACCCACCCCTTTTTGAGTAGGCAACTGGATCATTTGCTGGACACCCGATACTCCCATTGCGATGCTGATTTCGGTTCTGATCGACCAGAAGCCATGCCACATACAAATAGACATTGGTCGGAGGCTGTACGAAAGCTAATTTCTGAGTGCTAGAGCATTTCTCCGTTAGTCAAGAGCATAGCCTGAGTTTTTAAAATAATTGAGGCATTCATCGGCGTGAAACTGATCCATGATCTGGCCGATAGCCTGCCAGAGCTTGTCAACCGTTCGTTCAGCCGCCTTGCGCAGCAAGGCTTTCAGTTTGGCAAAGACCTGCTCAATCGGATTCAGGTCAGGGTTCTATAAGGCGGCAAGTATTTCATCGTAGCACCTCTGGCTTCAATCAGCTCTTGAACGACCGCAACTTTATGAGCCGACAGATTATCGCAGATGACGATATCGCCGGGCCTTAACGTGGGCCCCAACTGCGAGCGCAATACTCTTTGAAAGCGTCGCCATTCATGGCCTGATTCAAGCACCAAGGTGCCGTGAGTTAGTCCATCCGTAAACCAGCAATGAAAGTCAGCGTCTGCCAATGCCCCGCCGGTGCCGTATCTACACACCGGGCACCGGCTACAGCACGGCCATAGCGTCGGATCATATCGGTTGAAGCACTGGTTTCATCCAGAAATACCAGTTTCCACACATCGCAGCTTTTCTGCCACGCTTGCCATTGCTCTCGGGCTAGCGCGACATCGTCACGTTGCTGTTCACTGGCGAACACGGTTTTTTTATAGCGATAGCCCAATTTTTGACGGACAAATTTGTCGATCGCTGAGATGGACATAATCAAGCCCTGTTCACTTTCTAACCAGGACTGCAATTCTTTCAAGGTCATCGACGGATGATCGACTAACTGGGCCTTGATGGCGTCTTCATACGGTTCCAAAAACGCTCGTCGGTAACCGCCGATCTGCTTAGGGTGAACGTGACGGGTCTGTCACCAACACTGATGAATGGTTGAGACAAAGGCAGGACTGACTTGATAGAGCGCGCTGACTTGCGTGTTGTTTTGCCGCTTTCAACGGCATTTACCACACGCAGCCGCAAATCTTCTGAATAAGGACGGGCCATTTTCGGGTACTTCGGTGACAACTAAACCTTTTTATTTTAATAATAAGCTTGATCATGTGTAACGGATAATTGCTCTAGAAGGAAGGCGGCATGTCGCGGTGACAAATCAACGAACGGCGATAGACTGGGCGCAGCAAATTCTAAGCCTGATTGATGTGCATTACCCTGAGGCTGAGCTTATTAGACTGGTTATGGATAATTTAAACACTCACACGGGTTCATCTGTCGTTTTAGGGAAACGACAGATACATTTTGCCCTCAGGCAGCCATCAGCTGCCACCTGAGCATATAAAGATTGGCCAGGCCAACCAATAAGCTGACCAGTGATGCATTTTTCTCCAGACCACGATAGCGGGTCTTCTGAAAGCCAAATTGTTGTTTGATTACCCGGAAAACATGCTCCACCCGGGCTCGAACCGAGGATTATTTACGATTGCGCTTTTTCTGTCTGGCCGACAGGTTTTTGCCGGGCTTGCGTTTGTCATTGACGCACCAGCGCATGCCCAGATGCCGGGCTCCACGCCGGTATTCATCGCTGGTATAACCGGCATCGGCAAAAATGACGCGATCATCGTCTCGCAACAGGTTGGGCAATTCAGTGATGTCGGCGACATTGGCGGCCGTGGTGGTCACCGTGTGAACAGCCCCGGAATTCACGTCGGCACCTATATGGATTTTCATGACGAAATACCATTGCTGGCCTTTTCGGGTTTGGTGCATATCCGGATCACGCGCTTTATCCTTGTTCGTTCAGATAGCCATTAATAGTTTCTAACAGTTTTGGGGTAGTTGCTGTTTCTCCAACAAATGACGAAAGTTGAGGATTGTGGTCTCATCCGGCAAGGCTTCAGTGACGCTACCAAAACCGGCAAAGCGGCACTCTCTATTTCATAGAGGGCATCTTCCATCTGGCGATCGGAAGAACTAAACCAGTTCTGTATACAGTGAATGCGCAACATATTTGCCAACGGCATCGGTTGACGGCCGCGTCGCCCCGAGGTGGGATAGGCCTGCTCTATCAAAGCGATTAACTTCGACCAGGGAACTGTTTGCTCCATTTCGTTCAAAAATACTTCCTTCGGGTCAGGCGTTTTTTATGGTTATAGCCGAGTTCTACAAAACTGGTTTGATAGGACATAGGGGAATTGGCGTTGTTTTGATTAATCGCAATATTATCCTATAAGGGGGGATTTAATCAGCGCTTCCCTAGGCAATGTCTGGATAGACGCATTCCAGACCAAGACGAATTGAAAACTGAAATCGCAACGTGGCAAAAACATAGAAATGCGAGCGGGCGTCCCATGGAATGGCGATTTACTCATGAGGATGCGCGGGTGAAGTTGAAGAAGTTATACCCGACATATCAAGAATGACTGAGTACTAGGTCCAAAATAGTGAAGCTTAACCGATCGTTTAGGTTTTTAAACTGCTTCTTAAGCTGATAGGTAGGGAAATGCCGTCCGTTATAACAGAATGCACCGCTCCATTTCTTTGCAGGATTTTGTTTCCAGAACTTTCGGAAGATTACGGGCGATTGCTTCAACCAGACCGTGAATATCCTCAAAAGACAGATGTCGGGTTAAAGTGAATCGGATACCCGATTTTCTCCGGGATACCGCGGGATAAGTAGCGTGATTGGTGTAAAAGCCATCATCAAGCAGATATTTGGCCATATTGCCGGCAATATGAGGAAGCCCTAATTTGACATAAAAAATCGGCGACTGCGAACTGCATGTGCCCGGTATTTCGTATGCATTAAGCATCCGATTGCAAAACTCAATGCGATCTTGCAGTTCCAGTTGCAGATAATTAATTTCCGACGAAAGATGGATGTGAGCCGAAGCAATCGCTGCGCCTAGCATTGGCGGCTGGATAGGGCCTGAAAAGATCATGGGTCCTCCGCAATTTTTAACGTATCGGTGCATTTGTGCATTCGGAAAAATCAATGCCCCGCCGCCGGCAGCGTAAGCCTTGCACAACGATGTCGCAACAACCATTCGTTCCTGAATGGCTAAGCTATCGAGTACAAAACCCCGGCCATGCTCGCCTATCCAGCTCATGCCGTGAGCATCGTCAAAATACAGATGCAGTTGCTCGTAGAGGCTTAATAACCGGCCTAATTCATTTACCGGAGCCCGATCTCCAAACATACTGTAGATACCGTCAGTCAGGTACCAGACATGACGATAGTATTTGCTAAGAATGTTGATTCGTTCCTCAAGTAATTCCAGGTTGCAGTGAAGCAGCGTTTCGACCGGAACCCCTTCCGCCTGTACCAACTTTGCAGCTGTTTGCATGCTGTTGTGAGCCATCTGGTCGATGATAATCGCATCACCTTTTTGTATGAGCACCGGCAAGGCGGCGATATGTCCTAATGTCGTAGTGGGGGTCGCCAGAACATGGCCCCCGAATATTCTTTCAAGTTGTGCTTCCAATTCCGCGTAAGGCGTTGCCGACATATAGGCTCTTGATAAAGCGAACTGTGTGCCGTAACGGTTCACGGCATCAATAGTTCCTTGCTTGAGTCGGGGGTCCTGCTCTAATCCCAGATAGCTGCAAAGAGCAAAGTTCAGTACATGCTTGCCGTTTAAACAAATGGTTCGTCCATTGAAGGCTTCGTCTTCAGTTGTGCGCTGTACCAATCCATGACTCAAGCCTGTACCGACTATTTGGTCAATAGTAGTCACCCAGTTCGGTAGAGTTTGCATAGATATTCCTGATTGCATTGTCATTTTCCTTAAGACAAAGTTGAAACGGGATAAAAGCGTTAATATGCGAAAATGATATACCGTCATAGCTTAACCCCGACTTAACACGATCTAGGAGGAAGGCGTCGATACCGTTATAAGCTGTACCTTGAAATTTGTGCTTCCTGTGCGAGACGCAGGATATGGGAACGATAAAATCCATCAATACCATGCTGAAACCAATTTTCGGCACTCTGCTCTCCATTTACATTCCATTTTCTCGCAAAGCAGACTGATTTCAGAGCGGAAGCAAGGGTTATGGCCGGTAGCGGTTTGAATTGCGCCTACAAGTTCCGTTTCAGATTGCATATCCTTCGGGTTTGTAATGCCTATAAGTGCGGCTAATTGTTGTAAGCTTAAAATCGTCATCGGTCCGTCCTCTTCCAAAATGGAAAGATAAAGAGATATCAGCATATTGTAATAATCCAGTTCGGCTTCTAACCAGTCGTCTAATTCTTTGCCGGGCTCAAACTTTCTGGCTAGTGCTTTGTAATAAGCAGCTTCTGAAATCCATTGGTGCTTATTAATAGGCTTTACGGCATGGCTTAGCATGGGCAATCATATTATTTGTCTCAACGCATATTTTGTAACGCTTCAATGCGCTCTTCCAATGGCGGATGGCTCATGAACAGTTTTTGTGCGTTGCTGCCGTTAATGCCGAAAACCTCCAGTTGTCCGGGCAGGTCTTGGGGTTCATATTCACGTTGCAAGGCGCGAAGAGCGCTGATCATTTTTCCCCGTCCGGCCAAGTTGGCGCCACCGGCATCCGCTTTAAATTCCCGATAACGGGAAAACCACATGACTAATATGGAAGCCAGGAATCCTAAGGCAATTTGTGCAACCATCTGGGTGATAAAATAGCCTATGCCATGTTCCCGTTCGTTTTGAAGAATAACGCGGTCAACCACATGACCGATGATGCTGGCAAAGAAATAGACAAAGGTATTTAACACGCCCTGCATCAACGCCATCGTTACCATGTCTCCATTCGCGACATGAGTGATCTCATGGCCGATGACGGCCTCAATTTCATCTTTATTCATGCGTTGCAGTAAACCGGTACTGACCGCTACCAACGCACTATTTTTATTCATTCCGGTAGCAAAAGCGTTGGCTTCGGGGGCTTCAAAAACACCCACTTCCGGCATGCCGATACCCGCCTGTTGAGCTTGTTTAGCCACCAAAGCAAGCAGCCATTGTTCGGTCTGGGTTTGTGGCGGTTGCTCGATAACTTGAACGCCCATTGTCTGTTTTGCAGTCCATTTTGATAGGGCCAGGGAAATAAACGAACCGGTCATGCCAATGACTGCCGAAACGATCAGCAGCGCGTTAAGGTCAAGATTTATACCTTGCGCGTCCAAAGTGCCGGTTAAGCCCAACAAACTAAAGACAATACTGATCACAACCATTATTGCGACATTGGTCGCCAGAAAAAGAAATATTCGCATCATCGTCAGGCCTGCTATATCAAGTGAAGTTGTCGGAGTGACCAAATAAAACAGCTTGGAACTATGCTTTTGGAATCGTAATGGTGAGTACGCCGTTGCGGTATTCGGTGGTCATTTTTGCCGCGTTGGCGGGTCCCGGTAAGGTTAATACACGTTGAAATTGACCGACGAAACGCTCCCGATACCGGTATTGGCCGCTTTTGTCATCTGTTTCGTCCTTTGCTTGTTCTGTTTTAATTGAAATACGCAAAACCTGGTCGTCCAGCTTTATGTCCATTGCCGATTCATCGGCACCGGGTGCATTCACCGTCACAATATAGCGATCGGGTTTTTCCTGTAAATCCACATCGGGTGTTTTGTTTAAACTGCCTAAAGGCGTATTCATATGAAAACGCGAAAATGAATCATCGAATATCTGTTCCATTTCGTTTTGCATACGCTGCATTTCTGCATAAGGATTCCATGTGCCGCCTTTAAATAAATCGTCCTCATCAGATTTAAGAGGGCTGGGCTTGAGTTGATTCGATGTGGCGCTTTGAGGCTCGCCATTTTGGCTATAAAACCCGCTCAGCTGATTGAGCCGGTCATTCAGTCGAAACATCGTATAAGCTTGTATTCCCAAGATAATGACTAATACGGACGCTATGGCGGCAATGGTTTCATTTTTCATTTATTGTTCTCCCTGAGCACATTGTCGATATGGCAAGCGTCGACAATTTGTGGCGAGGCCGGAATAACTCGAGTAAAAACAAGTTATTCCAGCTTACGCAGGCTAATGGATTTCGATGGTTTTGCGTTTGTTTTTTTCGGATTTGGGAATGGTTACTGTCAATATGCCGTCTTTGAACGACGCTTTTGCCTGCTCACCATTCACATTATCGGGTAAAGACAATGTGCGCTGAAATTCGCCACGCGATATTTCGCGGCGAAAATATTTGCCTTTTTCTTCTTCCTTTTTTTCTTGCTTGGTGGATGTACGGATAGTAATGGCCTGATTGGTAACCGATACATCCAGGTCTTCTTTTTTTACACCCGGTAATGCAGCTTGAACCTCTATGTTATTGTCGTGATCGAGTATATCGACTTTTGGAAAGCCGGTTTCCGATAGGGTAGGCATATTCCAATCCAGCAAGCGAGGCCATTTGCGTGAGAGAAAATCATCAAAAAAGTTATCAAACTCATCAAATGACATCAAACTGCCGATTGATGATTTAGGCAATAATTCAGAGCTTTTTTTGCTTGTATCCACTTCTTTTTCTTTATTTGACATGAATTTCTCCAATAATATATTTAAATAAAAATGTCAGTCTGATGGGTGTTATGGTTTATATCCGGCCTCATTGTTACAGCAAAAACTCCTGTTCGGCTTCAAGCCAGTCTTCAAGTTCGTAGCCGGGTGCAAAACCCCTGTTTTCAGCCTTGTAATAGGCGAGTTCAGCAATTTTGGCGTCGCGATCGGGAAGGCATATTGTTGAGTGGTCTTCTTCATTATTGGAAATTTCTTCTTTAGCTTTTTTGACGGATTTAGCCATTTTGCACCTCAGTATGGTAGTTAATGATTGCTTTTTGAGTTGTATATAGAAACAATCTCTTTACTATTCTAAATAGAAAAATCAGAAAAAATATTGGTGTAAATACTTAGTGATTTTTTTAACAATATAATTTTATTAATGATCTTAAAAATCAGCTGAGCATCAAGCTGGTGCGTTCTTGTAAATGTGGTTTAATGACATAAACCATTTTCAGTTTAAATTTGATCAGAGGAAAAGATGTTAAAAAAATATTCTGCGGCGCTTTTTTTAGCTATTGTTTTGTGGGGGGCTCAGGTTTATGCCGATGGTTCCAGAGCTGCAATTGCCAGTGCTCATCCTTTGGCGACCGCAGCCGGTTTTGAAATCCTGGATAAAGGCGGTAATGTTTTTGATGCCGCTGTGGCTGTCAGCGCAACATTGGCGGTTGTCGAGCCTTCCGGTTCTGGGCTGGGCGGCGGCGGTTATTGGCTGCTGCACAGGGAACAGGACGGTTTTGAAACCATGATCGATGGCCGTGAGAAAGCCCCGTTAGCGGCTCATCAGGCGATGTACCTGGATAAGGCGGGCAAGGTGATTCCCCGTTTATCGCTGGATGGCGCGTTAGCCGCCGCTATTCCCGGCCTGCCTGCGGCATTGGTGCATTTGTCTGAAAAATACGGCCGCCTGCCGCTGGCGGAAAGTTTGCAACCTGCGATCAGGGCGGCAGAGACCGGTTTTGCAATCGGCGAAAAGCATAGAAAACTGCTCAAATTCAGGGCTGAGGCGATAAAAAAATCCCCTGAGACCGCACAGATATTTCTTACGAACGGCAATATTCCCAACGCGTATTCAATACTCAGGCAACCGGATTTGGCTCACACCTTAAAACAACTGGCCGAGTCGGGCCGGGATGGGTTTTATGGCGGCGAGATAGCCGATAAATTGGTAGACAGCGTCAACAAGGCTGGCGGCATCTGGACAAAACAGGATCTTGACTTGTATCAGGTGGTTGAACGGGAACCGGTAAAAGGCAGCTATAACGGCATAAAAATCACTAGCGCGGCGCCGTCATCTTCCGGCGGAGTCGTGCTGATTGAGGCTTTAAATATTCTGTCCGGCTATGATTTGAAACAGGCCGATGAACTGACCCGAAAACACCTTATTGTCGAGGCGATGCGTCGCGCTTACCATGACCGGGCTTTATATCTGGGTGATCCGGATTTTATCGAGATGCCGGTCAAACGCTTGTTGAATGAAGATTATGCGGCCGGATTGCGCAGCAGTTTACGCGCCGATAAGGCTTTACCCAGCATGATGCTGTCGGGCGAAATCCAGTCGCAACCTGAAGGCACAAACACCACCCATTTTTCGATTATTGATGAGCAAGGCAATCGCGTTGCCGCAACGTTAAGCATTAACTTTCCGTTTGGCGCGGGGTTAGTGGCAAACGGAACCGGCGTGTTGCTGAATGATCATATGGATGATTTTTCCAGCCTGCCGGGCGCAATGAACGGTTACGGATTGGTCGGCGGTATCGCCAACGCGATCGCTCCGGGAAAACGCATGCTGTCCAGCATGGCGCCTACTTTCCTGGACGACGGGCATAATGTTGCCGCATTGGGAACGCCCGGCGGTAGCCGTATCATTTCGATGGTTCTGCTGGCGGCGCTGGATTTTGCCAAAGGTCATGAACCTAATTCGTGGGTGCAAGTGCCTCGTTTTCATCATCAATTTATGCCTGATATGGTTGAATATGAAAAAGGCGCAATAACCGCCAATGAACTTACCAGCCTGACTGCAATGGGACATCAGTTGAAAGAAGCGCGTTACAGCTACGGTGATATGCAGGCTGTGCAGTGGAATAAAACTACGCATCAACTGGTTGCGTCTAGTGATCGTCGGGGCGAGGGCAGGGCTGTTGTCGGACATTAATCGTTTAAGCGTGCCGGTTTGTTCTGGTATTTCAAGATTATGAATACGGACACAATCCAAGTTTGGCACGGCAATATTGCCGCCGATATTGCCGACTACCAAAACTACTGGCGGGTTCTCGACGGAGCCGAGCGAGCTCATGCCGAGAAGATGAAAAATGATGTATTGCATAAACGCTATGTGGAAGTGCATGGACGTTTGAGAATCATATTAGCCCAAATGCTTAATGAGCCTCCGGGACAGATCAACATAAAAAAAACCGAACATGGCAAACCCTATCTTGCCGATACGCCTGAGCTGGTGTTCAATTTGTCGCATTCGGCAAGTGCTATGGTCGTTGCCGTAGGTTGGAACTGTCAGTTAGGCGTGGATATAGAATATTGTAAGCCGAGAGGCAGTCTGGCTGGACTGGTCGAGAAATGCTTTGCGGAAGAAGAAATCGCGTATTGGAACAAGCTGACGGAAGATCAAAAAACCATCGAGTTTTATCGTTTCTGGACGCGTAAAGAAGCCTTTGTAAAAGCTACGGGGCGCGGTATTGGATTGGGTTTGAATCGCTGTGTCATCAATCCTGAAAACCCGGTCGGGTTTTTAAGGGTTCCTGGCGATTGCGGTCAAGCTGCAATATGGCATGTGCTGGATATGGCGTTGGAGCCGGATGTTTGTAGCGCGTTAGTGACGGACAAGAATATCGTCGATGTTAGAGTTATAGATTTTGAATCCTAATTAAGGTCGGCAATAAAGGGCGGGTTATCCCGCCCTTTTTGTATGTGGAGACTCTGGGTGATTTAAGTGTTTCGGTTTGGTTACATCCAATAAAATTATTTGAGTACTTCCAGCTGCACCCTGCGGTTGTTGGCTCGACCTTCTTCGGTTTCATTGGTGTCGATAGGTTGCGTTAAACCGTATCCTCGGGCAGTCAATGTTCCGCCATTATTGATATTGCGGCTTAAATACTCTTTAACCGCCAGCGCCCGGCGTACGGATAATTTCTGGTTGTGCTCCACTGTACCGGTACTGCTGGTATGGCCTTGAACTTCAATATTGATGCCGGGGTTTTGCTGGATGACGGTAACGGCATTATTGAGTTCAGGATAATATTGAGGTTTGATGTTGCTTTTATCGTTGTCGAATTTTATATCGACAATCCAGCAGCCGAATGGGTTAACGTGAGCGCCTTTTAAGGTGTCCGGGCATTTATCGATGCAATTATTAATGCCGTCGCCATCATCGTCCTGCGTTGAGCAATCGTCAACTTTAGGCGGCGTACCGTCTTTTAAGAAAACGCTTTGAACAAATTTGCTCATGCCGTCGGGGCTGGAAATTCGCTCGGCGGTGGTGCCGAAGCCGCAGCCGCCATAGTCGGAAAGTTGATTTAATACGGTGTGCCCGTATTTGTCCTGTTCATTGCCTATCCAGACAGTATAAACGCATAGTTTGTCGCCATACCGCTGCCTTAAAGCTTTAACGGCTGGAACGGGGTCGAAGTCTACTCCGCCATCGCTGAGGATTAGTACGGCGATATCGCCGGTCGTGGCTGATAAGTCTTTGGATGTTTCTTCAATTGCGCTATCGAGTGGGGTACCACCGCTTGCACAGGTCAGTGTATCTATGCCGCTGCCGAAAGGCGGTTTTGAGTAAGTGATCGGAGGCAGGTTAAGTCGGGTGAATTTCCAGGACAAACAAGGACCGAAACCGAAGCTGCGAATACTTGATGTCAGCTTTAGGTCGTCGGGAATGCTCAGGTTTATTCTGTTCAGGATTTCTTTTTCAACGGAAAATTTTGTAGGAGTAGGCTGGGCTGGGTAGCCTGGGCCAAGATAGTCGTCTGTCATTGATGACGAGGAATCATTGATCACAAAGAAATTATCGGTTTTTTGTACATACTGTCCCGAAGAGACAAATTCGTTTAGATCTTGAGGATGAAAAGTTTCGAAAGTACTCAACGGTTGCGAGGCGCAACCCGATATGAGTATGTTTGCAATAGCTACTGCAATGATAAGTGTTTTTTTCATGAAACATCTCCTTGTGACCCAATCATTTAAGAGAAGGTAATGTTATACAGTAACCATCGGTGTTGATCTAAAGTAATCAGTTGGGATGGTAGTGGCAGTCTCAGGATATAAGAAACAAGCTGTTCATAAAATAAGTGGTAATACCTATGGAAAAAATTTATAGATGAATGTCGGCTTTTACAGCAGCTGATTTTTCGATGGCTGCGGTCTATATTGCCGAGGATATTTTATATTTCACTGTTGGCGTGAAATAATGCGAGGTTTTCAATTAAAGTAAAAGGGAGTTACATTTGTTCGAATTATTCGATTTAGCTTTTTTGTTGCTGCCTTGTCCGGGTATGCAGGATCAACAGCTATTACTTCTCCCTATAGAATTAGGTTAATAAAATCTTAACTAACGAAATAATATTATGAGTATAAAAACACGTTTTGCCCCAAGTCCAACCGGTTATCTGCATGTAGGCGGCGCCCGTACTGCCTTGTTTTCATGGCTTTATGCACGTAAGCACGGCGGAAAATTTATTTTAAGGATTGAAGATACCGATCTGGAACGGTCAACGCAGGAATCGGTTGATGCGATTTTGGAAGGCATGACCTGGCTGGGCCTGGAATATGATGAGGGTCCTTTTTACCAAACCCATCATTTTGACCGGTATAAAGAAATTATTCAGCAGTTGCTGGATCAAGGCGACGCTTATTATTGCTATTGTAGTAAAGAAGAACTGGAGCAGTTGCGTACCGAACAGATGGCTAACAAGGAAAAACCGCGTTATAACGGCAAATGCAGGGATTTGACAGGGCCTAAAAATGGCCGGGAAGCGGTAATCCGTTTTAAAAATCCGCTTGATGGCGTAGTAACCATTCCCGATTTGATTAAAGGCGATATTGTTGTTGCCAATAAAGAGCTGGATGATTTGATTATTGCTAGGGGCGATGGCTCACCGACCTACAACTTAACGGTAGTTGTTGACGATATGGATATGAAGGTCACGCATGTTATCCGCGGTGACGATCATATCAATAACACGCCAAGACAGATGAATATTCTTAAAGCCTTGGGTGCGGAATTGCCTAAATATGCGCATCTGCCGATGATATTGGGGCCGGATGGTGCGAGGCTTTCAAAGCGCCACGGGGCGGTCAGCGTGATGCAATTTCGCGACGACGGCTATTTGCCCGAGGCGTTGCTGAATTATCTGGTGCGTCTGGGCTGGTCGCATGGCGATCAGGAGGTTTTTTCCATTGATGAAATGGTCGAGCATTTTGCGTTGGAAAATGTCAATGTATCGGCTTCTGCATTCAACACCGAAAAGCTGTTATGGCTGAATCACCAGTACATTATGAATAGCGATCCGGCTCATGTGGCGCGTCATTTAAGTTGGCACATGGGTGAGTTGGGCATCGATCCTTCCACAGGACCCAGCCTTGTCGATATGGTCATGGCGCAGCGGGAGCGCTGTAAAACATTGGTTGAAATCGCAGCTGCCAGTGTTTATTTTTATAAGGATTTCGAGTCGTATGATGAAAAGGCGGCTAAAAAGAATTTTACCCCAGGCTCGGATGAGGTTTTGGCGCGGTTGCACGATGAGTTTGCAGTCGTGACAGAATGGCAGGGCGAGGCCTTGCACCAAATTGTGCTGAATCTCGCCGAAACCATGGCGCTGGGGTTGGGTAAAGTAGCTCAGCCGTTGCGTGTCGCAGTTTGCGGTTCAGCGGTTTCACCGGCGATTGATATAACCTTATCGTTATTGGGTAAGGAAAAAACCTTGGCTAGAATACAGCGTGCCATAAACCATATAAAAAATATAAATTAGTGTTGGACACAGCCGGTAATTACTGTACAATGCCGGTTCTCAACTTAGGGGCCATAGCTCAATTGGGAGAGCGCAACACTGGCAGTGTTGAGGTCAGCGGTTCGATCCCGCTTGGCTCCACCAAATAGTTGGTAAATCAGTTCTAGTCCCCATCGTCTAGTGGCCTAGGACACCGCCCTTTCACGGCGGTAACGGGGGTTCGAACCCCCCTGGGGACGCCATATTTTAAGGTCTATATACTTAGGCTTTTTATAATTGTTAGAACATAAAGAAGATTTACAGTTAAGTGCAGGCTGACTAAACCAGTTTTAGTCCCCATCGTCTAGTGGCCTAGGACACCGCCCTTTCACGGCGGTAACGGGGGTTCGAACCCCCCTGGGGACGCCATTAATAGAAGGGTTATCAAAATGATAACCCTTTTTTTATGCCTATCCGTCCTGATTTTGGTATCGGGCATCTCAGAATAATCTTTATCAAAAGCAGTGATGATTCTATAGAATAGAATTTTTGTAATCATTGCAGTCTGTTCATGCATACGCACATACTCAGTCTTCTGGAACACGAGCACGATTTCTACGTCATCAATAAAAAAAGAGAGCGGAGGACCAAGCAGGTTCTTGTGCTTACCTTTTTAACCATGATATTGGAAATAGCGGCAGGCATCCTGTTCGGATCGATGGCGCTACTTGCCGATGGCCGGCACATGGGAACACATGTTGCCGCCTTCATGATCGCCATCATTGCTTATCGCTATTCGCGCGTTCACGCGCATGACCAGACCTTTGCGTTTAGCCCTGGAAAAGTGAGCGTTTTAGGGGGATATACCAGTTCTGTTGTCTTAGGCATTGTAGCTTTGATCATGTTGATTGAGTCGGGACAGCGCATAGCTCATCCCCATATTATTCATTTTAATGAAGCCATTGCCATTGCTGGTTTTGGTTTATGTATTAACTTGATTTCCGCGCTCTTGCTTAAAGATTATGACCACAGTCACGATCACGTACATCATCATAATTTCAAATCGGCATATTTTCATGTACAAGCTTTTTATGCTTTTCCTTTGGGTTGCAATGTGCGGTCCGGTTTCAAAGCGAATAATTATGAAATTACCAGTGTCGAAAGGGCGGACTTATTGTCTGATTACCGCGCTGCTAAGTTACACCCCATTAAACGACGTCAAGCCAGAGGCTCAGCCAAACCAAAAATATCATCATGATTATCGGTGACGGCATGGGAACCGCAGCCAGATGGGTTATTATTTTCTTATGCCAGATAGGCTCTGGATAGTGCTATCGCCAACCGTACTGCCGCATTAGACGTATGATGGAGCAGGGGTGGGCAATAGATGAGTCAGTAGTTTGCATCCCTTTGATTATTTTATTGCTTTCTGCGCACTGACTGATTTTTTCTTGAATCATTAGCATGTCATCAAACTTTAACGTGGTAGGTTCAGAATACTTCTTGAATCATTTATCAAGGAGTAATCGTCATGAACAAATTTACACTGAACAATCTCAATATAATGACTGTATCACTGGCAATGTCTGTTTTGGGCTTGGTTGTAACTTGGGGCGTCGAGCTGTTAGTCAAGGAATTATTTCGCTTGGGCTAAAGCAGCAAGTAGCCGATTACATTTTCATATGGGCTACTTACTTGCCGAGTTTTTTAAGTGGTAACTTGATTTTTACTTTCGCGCTTATTGGCATACATGGCTTGGTCGGCATGTCGTAACAAGGCTTCGGCCGTATCACCGTGTTGGGGATAGGTGGAGACGCCGATACTGATATTGGTGGTGATTGCGTTGCCGCGGTAGTTAAAACTGTTGGCAACCAATGTTTCTTTGATGCGCTTTGCCACCAGTTCAGCTGCTTCTACAGTGGTGTTCGGCAGTAATACGGTGAACTCATCGCCCCCGTAACGGGCGGCGGAATCGCAGCCTCTTAAACAGTGCCGAAAATTGTCGGCGATGGCTTGCAACAATAAGTTGCCTGCTTCATGGCCGTATTGGTCATTGACGATTTTTAAGTTATCGCAATCCCCCAGTAACAGGCTGAAAGAGCTTTCCCTGCGCCGGGCTTGTGACAATTGTTTTTCCAGTAGATCCATGAACGCCCGACGGTTGTAGAGACTGGTTAATTCATCGGTTTGCGCGGTAGTTTTAATGCGGCTAAAAGCATGGTAAATGTCGCTGGACAACATGGTGGTGACATAACCTACCAACAGCATGGGAAACAGCCAGGCCAGCAGGATGCTGCTTTGGGCTAGAGTAAGAACCTCGTCGCTAGGTACGCCGCTTTTGCCCAAGTATAGATAGCAGGCGCCGATTAACAGAACTTCCAATAATGTCGTTAGCCTGCCCAAGGCCAGGGCGCTGGTGATGATGGGTAAAAAGTACAAGTTAAGTAACAGGCTGTTCTGGCGTCCGGTGTGCCAGACAAACCAAGTCACCAACAAGATCATCACCCAAGTTTCCAAGGCCAGTTTCCAAACGTTGGCTTTGGCAAAAAAATTAAGGTAATGGAATGCCATGACAAAACCGGCAAAAGCGCAGAGGCCGCCTAACAAAAAGATTTTAACGTTTTCTTCCACTTGCCCTACCACCAGATAGAACATCATCAAGACCAGAAGTAACCACTGGATTTCCGCGACAGTGCGGGAAAAGCCACTCAGAGCGTCAGGTTCTTGATTAAGACGAAAAAAAGGTTCCTTGGACATGTGAAATTTTCCGGTTGATAATGTTGGGCATTAAAGCATACGAAAAGGGCGGATCAATCTCTCTATCTTAGCACAATTGCTGTGAGACGATTGTGAGCGGTAAGCTGTTGATGAGCGAGGCCCTTGCTTCTGGATCAATGAATAATTTAGCTTGGGTTAAAACGGTACGCCCAATTGGTATGCTGTGTTAATCGACGCACCTTTATAGCCAGCCTTTTCGTTTAAAAAACCAATAAGGCGCAATTCCCGACAGCAACATTAAGCACAGTGCGCCGGGATAACCCAGTTGTAAATTGAGTTCCGGCATATTTTGAAAATTCATGCCGTAAATACTGGCCACCAGGGTAGGGGGCAGAAATACTACAGCAGCAATGGAAAAGATTTTGATGATCTTGTTTTGGGTAATATTAATAAAGCCTTGAGTCGAATCCATCAAGAAATTGATTTTATCGAAAAGGAACGTGGTATGCGACATCAAGGTGTCCACGTCGCGCATGATCTCCCGCGCCGTTTCCTGTAGTTCGGGGTGATTACGCAAGTGTCGTTGCAAAAAAGAAATAGAACGTTGCGTATCCATCAGGCATAGCCGGATCTTACCGTTGCTATCTTCCAATTTGGCCAGTTGATCAATGGCATTTTCAAGGTCGGAGTCTATTTCTTCCAGCACCAGATAACTGACATCTTCCAGTTTACGGTGGATATCTTCTAGCGCATCGGCGAGATTTTCCACTTTTTGCTCGAATATCAGCACCAGCAACTCCTGCGGCGAATGCGCCGCTACCTGCCCATGTCGGGCGCGCATCCGCAGCAGGCGAAAATCGGCCAACGCGCCTTCACGCAAGGTAATTAGCCGGTCGTTTTGTAAAATGAAGGCGACCGTCGCAGTGCTGTGCCGCCCTTCGCTTTGGGCAAGAAACAAGGACCGTACATGAACGCCGGTGTTATCGGTGAAGTAACGCGCCGATGATTCGATTTCCTCGACATCGTCGGATTCGGGCAGTGTCGTGCGTAGAAATGCTTGCAGTTGCGCGCGCTCATCGTCGCTGGGGTCGTGGGCGTCGATCCAGGAAGCTTTGGCCACGGCTAGCTTGATCTGATCTTCAGGCGGAGTGTGTTCTTTGAGTCGGCCCTTGTCGAAATTGAATAGTCGTAACATTAAATATTTCCGTTTTTAATTACTCAGGCAGGCTGTCCGGGCGAATCAGCGTGACTAACTTGGCGCCGCCTTCTGTCAAATCTGTCCAATCGCCTTCAAAAGAGAGTTGGGCTAAAGCGGCGGTCGGCAGGCATTTTCCTTTAAGCGATAACGGAACCGAATGAGGAATTAATTTTAACAATAAGTTTTCCAGGCCGGGATTATGCCCGACCAACAGCACCCGCTGTCCATGTCCGCTGTTTTTCAGCACAGTCAGTAATGTTGCTGCATCCGCTTCATAAATGCGCGAGTCGCAGACGATAGCCGACTCGTCTATGTCTAATTGCCGACAAACGCGCTGCGCTGTTGCCAGAGCGCGTGCCGCCGGAGAGCTGAGTATGGTGTCGGGTATCAAATGCTGCTTACACAGCCAACGCCCTACCTGTTTGGCAGCGCACCGACCGCGTTTTTTTAAAGGGCGGGAAAAATCATCCATATCAACGGCCCAATCTGACTTGGCGTGTCGTAATAATAAAAGTTCGTGAGTCATAAAATATTTTTGGCAATAGGAAGGTGATTTTCGGGGCGGGTATAAACTGTAATACTATAACAGTTAATGATTACAATCCCATTAAAAACAAAAGTAAAAAACACCCGGAACCCAGGTAATGCGAGGCATTCGGCATGTTAGTGAACAAGTCTGACTAGTGATACTACTTATTGATTGAAGAGGTTGACTTCTCTATGCTACAAAAGGCTAAGTAATATCAACTGATTTTTTAAGTTATCGGTCAACGATAAAATGGGGTATGTTATGTCAATAAAAGAAGATTTTGAAAAACTTTTAGCAAAGTTGCAAACGGAGCGCGATGAAATCAATTTAAAACTGCATCTGGCATCAATGGAAGCCAAGCAGGAATTTGAAGAAGCTGAAAAAGAATGGAGCCGTTTAAAAGTCAAAGCCGGTGAAATAGCGGATGATTCGGTGGACACTTCCGAAGAGTTTATAGCCAATGCCAAAATAGTCGGTGAAGAACTTAAAGATACTTACCATCGAATTGCCAAGCGTCTGGCTCATTAAGCTTTATCTGTTACCCGTTATAGAAAAATCACTTTCTTGCATTTTCTACGGTCAAGGAAGGGCATTAAATTCATAGTTTATTTTTTAAAAAAGGACTATGGAAATTCCAGTCAACAGGCTTTCGGTAAGGAGAATATTATGAATAATTCACATAAGGCTATCCTGCCCGGCCTTCGGGCTAATACACATTTATTCCGGACGGATTTGTCGCGTTGGGCATTGTTGGTTGCGATTATCGCCCTGATTGCGGCATTCTTTATTTTTGACCTGCAAAGCTATTTAACACTGGAAACACTCAAGACACAGCAAGCGTCTATCGAAGCTTATCGTAGTAACCATCCCGGTTCAGCAGCGGCTATTTATGCGTTAATCTATATCGCAGTGACCGGTTTATCACTGCCGGGGGCCACAATTCTGACTCTGGCCGGCGGCGCAGTGTTCGGTTTGCTGTGGGGAACGCTGATTGTCTCGTTTGCTTCCACCATCGGCGCAACGCTGGCCTTTCTGGCGGCTCGGTTTTTGTTCCGCGATGCCGTTAAAGCCCGTTTTGCCGATCGCCTGAATGTTATTAATAAAGGCATTGATAAAGATGGCGCGCTTTATCTTTTTACGCTGAGGTTGGTGCCGCTTTTTCCATTCTTTGTCATTAATCTGGCTATGGGTTTAACAAACCTTAAAACTAAAACTTTCTATTGGGTCAGCCAGATTGGGATGTTAGCCGGTACTGTGGTTTATGTGAATGCCGGAACTCAGTTGGGTAAGCTGGAATCGTTGTCGGGTATCTTGTCTCCCGGATTGATCGGGTCTTTTGCTTTATTGGGCATTTTTCCGTTACTGACCAATAAAATTGTCGAAGCCATTAAGGCAAACAAGGTCTATGCCCAATGGACTAAACCACCTCGCTTTGACAGCAATATCGTCGTGATAGGTGCGGGCTCCGGCGGCTTGGTTACCGCTTACATCGCGGCTGCCGTCAAAGCCAAAGTTACCCTGGTTGAAAAGTACAAAATGGGCGGCGAATGCCTTAATACCGGCTGCGTCCCCTCTAAAGCCTTAATCCGTTCCTCAAGGTTGCTGGCTCAGATACACCGATCCGCCGACTTTGGCATCAAAAAAAGCGACGCCGAATTGGATTTTGCCGATATTATGAGCCGGGTACAGGCAATTATTAAAACCATCGAACCGCATGATTCCGTGCAACGTTACACGGACTTTGGCGTCGAAGTTGTTGAAGGCGAGGCGAAGATTGTTTCACCTTGGGAAGTCCAGGTCACAATAGCCGGAGCAACCCGTATTATCACCACGCGTTCCATTGTCGTTGCCGCCGGTTCGCGGCCATTAGTTCCCTCGATTCCAGGCGTCGAAGACATCGCTTATCTAACCTCCGATAATATTTGGGAGTTGCGCGAATTGCCCAGGCGATTGGTTGTATTGGGCGGCGGGCCTATCGGTTGCGAATTGGCACAGTGCTTTGCTCGTTTTGGCAGTCAGGTTACGCAAGTCGAAATGTCGCCGCGCTTATTAATTCGGGAAGACGCCGACGTCTCAGAGGCCGTGATGGCAAAGTTTCGCCAGGAAGGCATTAATGTACTCATTGAACATACCGCCAAACGATTTATTATCGAAAACGGTGAAAAAATCCTGCTTGTCGAGCATGACGATAACGAGCTGCGTATTCCGTTCGATCAAGTATTATTGGCTATCGGCCGAGTTGCGAATATCCAGGGATACGGTCTTGAACAGCTGGGCATTGAAACCTCGCCTAGCCGCACCATTGAAATTAATGAGTTTCAACAGACCAATTACCCGAACATTTTTGCCTGCGGCGATGTATCCGGCCCGTTTCAATTTACTCATGTCGCCGCCCACCAAGCCTGGTATGCGGCAGTGAATGCGTTGTTCGGCGGCTTATTGAAATTTCGTACCGATTATTCTGTGATTCCCTGGGCTACTTTTACCGATCCTGAAGTTGCGCGGGTCGGCCTTAATGAGCAGGAGGCTAAAGCAAAAGGGGTTGCCTATGAAGTCAGCATCTATCATATTGAGGATCTTGATCGCGCGATTGCCGACGGAGTCGCTCACGGCTTCGTCAAAGTATTAACTGTGCCGGGCAAGGACAGGATTTTGGGTGTAACCATTGTCGGTGAGCAGGCCGGTGATTTGATCGCCGAGTTTGTGCTGGCGATGAAGCACAAACTCGGCCTGAATAAATTGCTGGGCACAATTCATATTTACCCGACCTTATCCGAGGCCAATAAATACGCGGCCGGGGTCTGGAAGCGTAACCATGCGCCGAAAGGCTTGCTGTGGTGTATCGCTCGTTACCACAAATGGCGTAGAGGATGAGCCGTTATTCGGCCTGGAAATTTTACCGGCTTTTCTAACATTCAACAGCTTGATATTAATCAAGGCAACTTTTGTCTATAATCGGTGAAAAATTTTCAATCCGCGCCGAACAACGGAAATAGAATGTTGTTGTTTTAACATTAGGTTCAAGTTCCGGTTAACAGGAGTAACAATTTGAACCCCAACAACAAGATTTTATTTGCAGGCGATCCGCATGGAGATTTCAAGCCGTTAATAGCGGCAGTGCATCAATACCACCCTGAAGCCGTTGTGTTACTCGGCGATTATGACCTGGACATGCCGTTGGAGACATGTTTACAGGAAATTATCGGTTTAACCCAAATCTGGTGGATTGCAGGAAATCATGATTTTGAAACGCCGGTGAAATATAAAAATCTGTTTCATTCGGCCTTGGCTGAAAACGGCTTGCACCTGAAAGTAACGGAAATAGCAGGATTGAGAATTGCCGGTTTAGGTGGGATTTTTCTTGGTCGTGTCTGGTATCCTCCGCAGCAGCCTAAATGGCGTAACAAACAGCATTATCTGCATGGTCAACCTGTCAATATAAGGTGTTCGCCGCTGTCATTGAAATACAAGGGGGCGATTTGGCATGATGAGTTTGAAGCATTAAAGGCACTGAAAGCGGATATTCTGGTGACCCATGAAGCGCCGGGATCTCATCGGCACGGCTTTGATGTGATTAGCGAGCTGGCTGTTGCTATGGGCGTAAAAAATATCTTTCATGGCCATTTGCATGAAAATTATACCGCCATCGTTAAAAACAACATCAAGGTATTCGGTGTGGCGAACAGGGCTGTCGCTGACTTAATGGGAAATACCCTGAATCAGATTTAGGCTGTTTCCCATCAACTATTCGAGCATAAGAACGCACAAAGCAGGAGTGCAGGCGCAAGTCAAACATTGCGTGGATTTTGAAAGTTCAAAGCAAGCTTTGAACTCCGTTAGGCTGCGGACGGTTTTTGCCGGAAAGGGAGACAAAAACCGTCTGTGTTGCACATATCAATGATGTTAGGGGATTATAAAGCTTGCTTTGTCGATCTAAGCCTGACTGCTCAAATAATCCTCATAATTGCCGTTGAAATCGACAATTCCATTGGGTGTTAGCTCGATAACCCGTGTTGCCAGAGATGACACGAATTCCCGGTCATGACTGACAAATATCAAGGTGCCGGGATAGTTTTCCAACGCGGTATTCAGCGATTCAATCGATTCCATGTCCAAATGGTTGGTCGGTTCGTCCAGCACCATGATGTTGTTTTTTTGCAGGATCAGCTTGCCGAACAGCATGCGGCCTTGTTCTCCACCTGAGATGACTTTAACGGATTTGTTAATGTCGTCTGCGCTGAACAATAAACGGCCCAAAGTGCCGCGTATGGTTTGGTCGTCGTCCGTTTCCTTGCGCCATTGGCCCATCCACTCGATAAGCGTCATGTCTTCGGCGAAGTCTTCGGCATGATCCTGGGCATAGTAACCCACCTCCGAGTTTTCCGACCACTTAACCGCTCCGGCATCCGGCGTTAAATCGCCGACCAGCGTGCGCAGTAAAGTTGATTTGCCGATACCGTTAGGACCCAAGACGGCAACGCGCTCGCCGACCGCAACCATCAGGTTCAGGTTTTTGAATAACGGTTGCTCACCATAGCCTTTAGTTAATCCTTCGACTTCCAGCGCCAAGCGGTGCAGTTTTTTAGTTTGATCGAAACGAATAAACGGATTAACCCGGCTTGACGGTTTAACTTCATCCAGCTTGATTTTGTCCAGCTGCTTGGCGCGCGATGTGGCTTGCTTGGCTTTGGAGGCATTCGCCGAGAAGCGGCTGACGAAAGTTTGCAGTTCGGCAATCTGGGCTTTTTTCTTGGCGTTGCCTGCAAGCAGGCGTTCGCGTACTTCGGTCACCGCGATCATGTAGTCGTCATAATTGCCCGGATAAACACGCAGTTCGCCGTAGTCCATGTCGGCCATATGAGTGCAGATGCTGTTTAAAAAGTGACGGTCATGCGAGATGATGATCATGGTGCAATTGCGCTGGTTCAGGATGTCTTCAAGCCAGCGGATGGTGTTGATGTCCAGGTTGTTGGTCGGCTCATCAAGCAGCATGATGTCGGGGTTGGAAAACAAAGCCTGCGCCAGCAAGACCCGCAGCTTCCAGCCCGGCGCTACCGCACTCATCGGCCCGTTATGCTGTTCCAGCGGAATATCCAAGCCCAACAATAGCTCGCCGGCCCTGGCTTCGGCGGTATAGCCGTTGTATTCGGCGAATACCGACTCAAGCTCGGCGGCGTGCATGTAGTCGTCTTCGGTCGCTTCCATGTTGGCGTAGATGGCGTCGCGCTCGGACATGGCCGCCCACATTTCGGCGTGACCCATTAGTACTACGTCCAGTACGCGTTGATCTTCAAAGGCGAATTGATCCTGGCGCAAGTTACCCAGACGCTCATTGGGACTGATACTGACGTTGCCCGCCGATGGCTCCAAATCGCCGCTCAAGATTTTCATGAAGGTCGATTTGCCGCAGCCGTTCGCGCCGATCAGGCCGTAACGGTTGCCGTCGCCGAATTTGACCGAGACGTTTTCAAACAGGGGTTTAGCCCCGAACTGCATGGTGATGTTAGCTGTAGAGATCAAGTTTTTGTTCCGAAGATTAAGGGTAAAAGATTGTTGGATTGCAAAGGGATTGATTCACCACGAAGGCACGAAGTTCACGAAGAATATCATTAAAGCTTCGTGTTCTTCGTGCCTCGGCAATTGCTCCTGCATTGCTCTACCTCCTGCATCCATGCAGTCGTTCGTGGTGAATTTTAAATTAATTAAGCCATGTTTCAGGCACTATAGTGGCCGTATTTTGATCGTCGCTGACCCAAACCTGTCCGTCCTGGATGCTGATTTGTAACTGCATGGTGCGCTTTACCATCGGTGCGAGTTGATCGGTCGCTTCTTTGGGTAAATTAATAACCGTCAGGTTTTTAAAACGATCCAGCTTGGGATGAATCTGGTTCCACCAGACACTATTGCGCCCGCCGTAGGTGTAAATGATGACTTTATCGGCACGGTTAGACGCTTTGCGGATGCGTTTGTCATCGGGCATGCCGACATCAATCCACAGCTCGATGTCGTCGGTCAGGCTTTTTTGCCAGAGTTCGGGTTCATCATCGGTGCTCAGGCCTTTAGTGAATTGCAGGTGTTCATCGGCATTGATTGCAAAAGCCAGCAGACGCGTCATCATGCGCTCTTCGGTTTCCGAAGGGTGCAGGGCAATGGTCAGGTGATGCGATTGATAATAGCCTCTGTCCATGTCTGAAATCTGACAGTCCGCTTTATAAATGGTTGACTTAAGCGCCATTGAGCGTTTTACGGTTTTGGGTAATAAAGGACTATTTTAACAGGTTTTAGCCTTCGGGTGTTTTACAGTAGCAGCTTATCGTCAATCGCTATAAAACGGCCGGCTGAATTAATCAGCGAGGGCGCTGTCAGTGTCGGAACGCCGTAGACTTCCGTGGTTACGCCGTAAACGGTTCGAGCCTTGTCCAACAACAGGTTGAAGTCGCCGTCGCCGGATAACAAAATAGTCACATCAACCTTGGCCGCATAATCGATCACATCCAGCGTAATACCTACGTCCCAATCGCCTTTTGCGGAGCCGTCGCTACGCTGGATATAAGGTTTCAGCTTAACTTCAAAACCGATATTCCTGAGTACCTGCTGAAATCCCTGTTGCTTGCTGTCGCCTTTGTCGATTGCATAAGCAATGGCCGCAACCACTTCCCGGCCTGCGGTCGCCTGCGCCCAGAACGCGGTGTAGTTGAAATGCCGCCGGTAACTTTGCTTGGTGGTGTAATAGATATTTTGCACATCGACAAAGATGGCGATTTTTTCCATGTCGTTATTTGATGAATGAACAGCAATAATCGCTAGGCGTTTTGACTTTCATCGTGAACGCTGCATTGGCAGGCACATTAAAAGATTCACCGCCTTTTATGCTTTGCCATTCCGCGCCGGGCAATAAAACATCCAGTTCGCCGTCGATGATTTCCATTATTTCCGGATCGGCGGTGTTGAACGTGTATTCGCCGGGCAGCATGAAGCCCAATGTTTTTGAAGAGCCATCCGCGAACTTGATAGTCCGGCTGCTGACATTGCCGCCGAAATAGACATTGGCTTTTTTGACGATGGTTACATTATTGAATTCTGACATTTGAGTCCTTAAGGGCAGGGAATGAGTAAAAATAGCGCGCATAATACCAGATTGATGTGTTGTTGCTATGTTTTAGCGCGTCTTTCAAGTTCTAAAGGGGTGTTTTCATAAGTATTTGTCAGTATTGCTAACAGCCGGGAAAGGGCTATTTTAGATAAACCATTCTATTTGAGGCGTAACATGAAATATCTATTAAGCCTGTTAGTTGCGCTTTTTGCACTGACTGCCTGTGGACTGCCATCGGTAAAGGAAACGCGTTACACCATGGATGCATTCGAGCCGACCGCTAACGTCGAGTTTTTGCAAACTTGGCCACGGGATCGTAAATACATAGAAATCGCGGAACTTGAGGTCAGTGCGGGCGATCAGGCAAACAAAGCTCTGCTCGATAAAGCCAAGGAAATAGGCGCGGATGCAATAGTCGTAGGACCCGTCCATCGACATGACCCGGTGTATGTACCTATCAATGGTGAGTTATTGGACGGACCGGCCGGTAGTTATCGAGGCATTACGTTGGATAGTGTTCGTGCTGTAGCGATAAAGTTCGAGCCTTAGCTTATCCTGTTAACCACAAAAAGCCGGGGCGCCGTATCTTTGTGTTCGGTACTGTAAATAGTGTGGACTTCAAATTGCTTGTTATTGAGTTGTTCGCACCAGTTTTTGACTTGATCGGTTTCCAGGTCGCCGTCAGGGTGACCGGGGTAAGCCAGTAGCGTAATAACGCCTTCGACAGCTAAAATTTTTGCGGCGATATTCAAGGCTTTTAATGTGGAATCGGTTTGGGTGATGACGCTTTTATCGCCGCCCGGCAGGTAGCCCAGGTTAAACATGATCGCGCGGATATTGCCGTGCAAATCTGCGGGGATTTTGGCGTCCATGATTGCATGGCTGGCCTGGATCAAGGTCAGGCATTCCGATATATGTGTTTGCCGGAGCTTCTCCAGCGTTGCATCTATAGCCGCCTGTTGTATGTCAAAGCCGAAAACATGGCCGGATGGGGCGACTTGTTCGGCCAGGAACAAGGTATCGTGGCCGTTGCCTACCGTTGCATCAATCGTAATATCGCCGGGATGGAGAATGTTCTTGATCAGGTCGTGGGCGGTTTTAACCAGTGAAATGCGTTTCATAATTTTAACGGTTTAAGTTTTTCTTGTTTTCTGATTACGAGTATTTTGTGGGCTTGCGGCTTATTCCGTTCACCCTTCGACAAGCTCAGGACAAACGGAATAAGCCGCAAGCCCGAAGTTAAGGCGTTCATGGTTCGACAGGCTCACCACGAACGGCTTAACTTCTTACCACACAGCTTGACTTAGGATCTAGCTATAAATAATTTCCTTGAATCCTCCTATTTGTAGAGGCGATTTTAATCGCCCTAGGCGAATGAATTCGCCCCTACAGGGCAACATTCTAAGTCGGGAAGTTATTTCCAACCAAGTCCTTAACTGCAGCGTGGCGCATCGGAATTTTCATTGCAATGTGTTGGCGGAGTTATGGTTTTTCATAATAACGTTGAATGTTGCAAGCTTGAGACAGCGGTGCGCCGTTTAATAAAGCATCGGTAAAATGTCGACCGTGCCAAGGTATCTGTAAACTGCCTTTGGCGCCGAAGCCGTTAAAAATAGCGAGCTGCTTGTGTTGCGGATGCAGGCCGATAAAAGGCTGCCTGTCTTGGGTGCAAGGCCGGATATTGGCCTGATGGTTAATCACGGTTGCATCACTCAAGTCGGGTGAGATTTGGCTGAGCGCATGTAACAAGTCGTTTTTGCCCCGCTCGGTAGTTTGGATGTTCAGGTTTCCCCGGTCGAAGGTTGCGCCGATACGGATGCGATGGTCGTTTAGCGGGATCAGCCAGTTGCCGTAATTGAGGATTTTATCGGGCAATTCGGTTTGGTGTTCCAGCGTTAGAATTTCGCCTTTGACGGGTTGAAAGGGTAGCCAGGAAAACCAGGGGTTTTGTGTCGCCTTATAGCCCTCGCAGAAAATAATATGCTTAGGATAAATGTCCTGCCAGCGCAAAGACGGTTGAAGCTGTATGTCCCGGTAATCGAAATCAGCCTGCCGGTAACTGTTTTGGGCAATGAAAAACGCTTTCAAGCAGCTTAATAAAGGCCGGGTTAATAAATAACCGGTCTGCTTTTGTTCCAAAAAACCGAACGGTGTGACAAGAATACCGATGTTTTTGTCTGGCGGCTGAATGTCGGTTAGATAGGCTTGATAATCGGGGCTGTTGAAGCGTTTGCCAGCGTTTTTTAATTCGCTTTCGCTACGAAAAATTCGCAGCATCGGTTTTTCTATATAAAACTCCTGCTGAAAAAAATCGGCTAACTGTGAGTAAAGCTGCTTTGCCGCAGGCAAAAATGTATCGACATCGGCGGATTTTACAAAACGCATACCGGTGATCGGATTAATCAGTCCTGCTGCAACCTGCGAGGCATTTTCCCTGCCATTGTCTACAATGACGACTTTGCAACCGCGTTGTATCAGTTCCCAGGCCAGTAAACTGCCCGCCAGTCCCTGGCCGATGATTAGGTAGTCGATCATAGTTTTGAATGGTTATCTGTAGGAGCGGGCCATGCCCGCGAGAGTGGCATGAACTAATATTTCACAATCGTTGCCAAAATATCGCGGGCACGGCCCGCTCCTACTGCTAAGCAATACTTGTTATCCTATTTAGCCGTCAGCGCCGAGCCTTTAAAGCTGATCCCATCCCACCCGTATTGCATGAAATTCCTGATATTCTGGTGGCCTGTGCCGTCCGGATCATTCAAAACATCAACCCGGTAATAATCGCCGAACAGGTTTAACGTCTGTTGCTGGTCGAGCCGGTGGAGTTGGGCAAAGGCGAAAATCTTGCAGGAGCCTTCATTAGTACCGGCCTGATTTACCAGCAAATTTTTATTCAGGCCGTTGCTGAATTCGGTAGCTTGGTAGTCGTAGTTTTCAGTAATGACCGAGATGGTTTCATCAAAACTGATAGCTTCATTATGGGTTACTTTTGCAAGAAACGATGCGAGTGACATGGGTAAGTTCGGGGCGAATGGGGTTAGTGGAGTAATCCGGAAATCTTTTTAAATTCAGGGTGAGTCGAATCTTTGACCCATTCGAATAATACCGATTCATAATTGGTAATGGTCGCGCCTTGTTGCTGCATGCGTTGCAAGGCATAAAATTTATGTTCCGCCTTGCGTGAGCAAATCGCGTCTTCGACAACATGCACCTGATAGCCGAACTGCATCAATTCCAATGCGGTCTGTAATACGCAAACATGCGCTTCCTGGCCGACCAGTATGATTTGCTTGCGATCGGTGCTGGCTACGGTATCGGTAAAGCCTTCAGCTGCACAACAGGAAAAACCGGTCTTGTCGAAAATCAGGGTATCTTCCGACAAGATGTCGGTGATGGTCGTATCTGTCGAGCCCAAGCCCTTGGGATATTGTTCTGTTAACAATACCGGGATGCCTAAGAGTCCGGCCGCTTCAACCAGGCTGCGGGAGTTTGCCGTCATCAGTTCGGCATCGCTCTCGGACATGGCCGCAGATAGTTTTGTCTGCAAATCGACGACGATCAGCAGGCTGTTTTTTACCGACAGGAGGTTAGGGTGTGTGGTCATTGGCAAAGAAATTTAGTTAGAGGGAAGTGTCAGGGTAAGAGGTGAAAAAAGGACTTAGCCTTTTTTCATGATCCGGGCTTTTTCGCGTTGCCAATCGCGGTCTTTTGATGTGGCGCGCTTGTCGTGTAATTGCTTGCCTTTTGCCAGACCGATTTCCAGTTTGGCCCTGCCGTTTTTCCAGTACATCTTCAATGGAATCAAGGTGTAGCCTTTGCGTTCGACCGAACCGATCAGCTTGTTGAGTTCGTTCCGGTGCAGCAACAGTTTTTTTGCGCGGATAGAATCGGGATTAACATGGGTCGATGCAGATAACATCGGTGAAATATGAGCGCCGGACAACCAGGCTTCGCCTCGTTTTATCGCAACATAACTCTCTTTGAGTTGGATGCGCCCATCTCTCAGGCTTTTAACTTCCCAGCCTTCCAAAACAACCCCCGCTTCAAACCGTTCCTCAATCGAATACTCAAAAGTAGCCTGACGATTAACGGCAATGGTGGCGTTTTGCTGCTTATTGTTTTTCTTGGACTTTTTGTCGGCCATAAGTGCGAGTTAAGATTTTTAAACTGACGTAAAGGAATAATTTTGTTATTTTACTCGATATTACTGCAATAGTCAGAAAAGCTCGCCACGAAAGCCCCCCTTTGTGGTGATTCTATAATTATAAAGTTCTACAGGCATACAAATGACGGATACAAAAAAATCAATTCATGGTGAATGGTCATCGCGTTTCGCATTTATCCTGGCGGCAACAGGTTCCGCAGTCGGTCTGGGTAATATCTGGAAGTTTCCGTATATCGCCGGGGAAAATGGCGGCGGGGCATTCGTCATCGTCTATTTGCTGTGCGTGTTGCTGATCGGCATTCCTATTATGATGGCGGAAACCATGTTGGGACGGCGCAGCAGGCAGAATCCGATTAATACCATGATAACGCTGGCCGATGAAGCCGGAGCCGATAAAAACTGGCATTATTTAGGCTGGATGGGCGTTATTGCCGGTTTTTTAATACTCTCTTACTACAGCGTTATTGCAGGCTGGGCCTCGGCTTATGTGTTAAAAGCGGTTAGCGGGAGCTTTTTCGGCGGCGATGCAATAAGGATAAAAGAGCTTTTTGACGATTTTATGGCCAGTCCGGTGCAATTGATGTTCTGGCATAGCCTGTTCATGTTGGCGACCATGCTGATTGTGGTTCGTGGGGTTAATACCGGACTTGAGAAAGCGGTGCGTTTTTTAATGCCGAGTTTGTTTGTGCTACTGATATTAATGGTGGCTTATGCAATGACCTTTGATAAATATTATGATCAAGGCATCGCTTTCTTATTCACGCCTGATTTTAGCAAACTGACCGCTAACGGCGTGTTGACCGCGATGGGGCACGCTTTCTTTACCCTGAGTTTGGGCATGGGCGCGATTATGATTTACGGCTCTTATTTACCGAAAGATGTATCGATTGCCAAAACCGTCTATTTGATTGCTGGTACCGATACAGTGGTTGCATTATTGGCGGGTATCGCCATTTTTCCGATTGTTTTTGCCTCCGGACTGGAACCTGCGGCCGGTCCCGGATTGATCTTTCAAACCTTGCCTATTGCTTTCGGCAATATGACCGGCGGCTGGTTATTCGGCATTTTGTTTTTTGTGATGTTGGTGTTTGCGGCATTGTCTTCGTCGATTTCATTGATCGAACCGGCTGTTGCCTGGTTGATTGAAAATAAAGATATGAGCAGGCAACAAGCGTGCATCTGGTCAGGCTCGATAACGTGGCTGCTGGGATTCGGGACTATTTTTTCATTCAATGTTTGGTCCGAATTCAAGATTTTCGACAGAACTATTTTTCAATTACTGGATTATTTAACCGCCAATCTGATGTTGCCTATCGGCGGTTTTTGTATCGCGGTGTTCGCCGGCTGGATCATGAAGCAGCAACACACCGAGAATGAACTCGACATGCCCGACGCGCTTAGCTATCAGGTTTGGCGGTTTTTAATTTGCTATGTATCTCCTGCCGCAGTGTTTTTTGTATTCCTGCATGTGGTCGGAGTTCTTTAGATATGACTGTTGTTCAAAAAAGTGCCTTGGTTAAGTTTTCAGCGCAGCAGATGTTTGATTTGGTTGACGATATTGAAGCTTACCCGGAGTTTTTACCTTGGTGCAGCGGTAGCCGAATCATCAAGCGCGAAGCTGATATTGTTGAAGCCGAGTTATTGATTTCCAAAGGCGGCTTTAAAAAATCCTTTGCGACCAGGAACAAAATTGAAAATGGTCGCAGGATGACAGTCTCCTTGTTGAACGGGCCGTTTTCCCATTTGGATGGGGTGTGGGACTTTATAGCGTTACGCGAAGATGCCAGCAAAATCTCCCTGGATCTGGAATTTGAAATGTCAGGCAAATTGGCCAGCTTGGCTTTCGGCGCAGTCTTTAACCAAATCTGCAACACCATGGTCAGTTCGTTTACCGCACGGGCCAAAGTCGTTTATGGTTAATGTCGAAGTGGCCTACGCCAAACCTGAACAACAGGTGATAGTCACGGTTGCAATGGAGGAAGGGGCGACTGTTGAGGCTGCGATAAAAGCATCCGGCTTGCTGGAGCTTTTTCCTGAGATTGTGTTATCCGAGCTTAAGGCGGGGATTTTTGGCGTAGCCTGCAAGCTGGATCAGCCTGTTAGAGAAGCCGATAGAATAGAAATTTATCGGGCTTTGGTTCATGATCCTAAAGAGGCTAGACGACAGCGGGCTTTGAAAGGTTTTTGATAGTATGGCGAATTTCGATTTTGTTTGTTGCCATTCTATCATCGCATGCCGTAATGTCGGGCAACGAAAAGCTGTCACCCGAACCTGCACGACTTTTCCGTAGTTAAAGCGGCAATTGGTCCGCTGGTGATCCCGGTGCCGGTTTTGCATTCGATTTGTCGCTTTTGGGCGTGTCATCAATGTCGTCATAGCCGAACAGACCACTGATCATTTCCCACAGGGTTTTTTCAAGATCCCGTTTGGGTACTTCTACAGTGGTTTCTTCCGATGTTTTAATAACGGGAACCGCGCTGGGTTTGAAATCGCCTTGTACGCCGATCAGTTGATCGTTATTGAAGAATAGTGAAATTCTTTTTTGTTGCCTGTCTCCGCCTTCAACTTGTGCCGAGTAGAGGTAGTCCCAGCGTTTTTGATGAAAAAAATCAACCAGCATGGGTGAGCCCATTATGTAAAGCACTTGGCGTTTGTTCATGTTGGGTCTGAGTTGGTCAATCATGGCTTGATCGACGATATTGCCTTGCTGGACATCGACTGTGTAGACGCCGGGCAGGTTGGTCAGAATGGTAGTGCAGGAGGTGAGTGTCAGGCTTGCCGCGACTGCAAAGATGCAGGAGGAGCGGTTTCCAAGTGGATTTAAAGCGAAAAACGGCTTTCTCATTGAGGCTGCGGATATGTTAAAAATGCAAAATCATACAGGATGTTAAAGGATTATCCTATAAAACTGTCATGCCCATACTGTCAAAAAAAGGCTACAATGCGCGTAATTATATATAAAACCGCCTGCACAAAGGTATAAACGGAGATTAATGTTGGATACTCATGATTTAAGGAATGCAGGCCTGAAGGTAACGTTACCTCGGGTCAAGATTCTGCAGATTTTAGAAAATCAGGTTAATGAACGTCATTTAACCGCTGAGCAAGTTTATAAGATTTTGCTGAGCGAAGATGAAGAAATCGGCCTGGCTACGGTTTATCGTGTTTTAACCCAATTCGAAGCGGCCGGGCTGGTGAGCCGGCATCACTTTGAAGGCGGCAATTCAGTCTTTGAGCTTGATAAAGGCTCGCATCACGATCATATACTTTGCATGAAATGCGGCAAAGTGGATGAGTTTACCGATGAGGTTATTGAAGCCCGGCAAAAAGAAATTGCAGCAAAATTGGGTTATGAATTAACTGATCATGGCCTTTATTTATACGGTTATTGTGCTGACTGCAGGAAATCCTGATTTTTGCATCAAGTTTGAGAACCCGGTTTGGACGCTCTCGATCCGGAGATTGGGAGCCGGCAAACGCAAGCCGGAAATCACATAAAAACCACCCTATGAGTTGGGCGAACACACGCTATATTTATTAATTTTGCACCGGATGCAAAAATCCTGATTTTTTATTTTAAATTGTAGGCTTCATGTTTAAACCTCTCATTTTTTATATCGGCTTGCGTTATACGCGAGCCAAACGCCGAACTCAGTTCATTTCTTTTATTACCTTAACTTCAGTTCTGGGCATCGCTTTGGGTGTCACTGCGTTGATTGCCGTGTTGTCGGTAATGAACGGTTTTGAAGCCGAGTTACGCGAGCGGATTCTCGGCATGACGTCACACGCGACCGTCACCGGAAAGTACGGTCAGTTGGATAACTGGCAGGAACTGGAACGGAAATTAAAAAACTATCCGCATGTCGAAGGCACCGCGCCTTTTATTAATGGCCAAGTGATGATTAATGCCGACCGGCGCGTCAGCGGGACTATGTTGACCGGGATTCTGCCGGAATACGAGTCCAAGGTATCTGAAGTTGCCGATAAAATGAAGGAGGGCAAGTTGTCTGATTTGGTTCCCGGCGAATACGGTATTATTTTGGGCGTAGAGCTGGCTAATTACCTGGGGGTTTTTACCGGCGATAAAATTACCGTCATCAGTCCGCAGATTAATTCCACACCGGCCGGTATTGTGCCGCGCATGAGGCGGTTTACCGTAGTCGGTATTTTTAAGGTGGGCATGTATGAATATGATCGCAATATGGCGATGATTCATCTTGATGATGCGGCGAAATTGTTTCGTTTGGATGATGCGGTTTCAGGTCTTAGAATCAAGCTGGATGACCTGTTTAATGCGCCGAAAATAACCCGTGCGCTTTCAAATGCTTTGTATGACGATTATCAGGTCAGCGACTGGACGCTGGCGCATAGCAATTTCTTTCGAGCGATACAGACGGAAAAGCGGGTCATGTTTATTATCCTGCTGTTAATCGTGGCTGTGGCGGCTTTCAATATTGTTTCTACGCTGGTGATGGTTGTGACCGATAAACGAGGCGATATTGCTATTTTAAAAACCCAGGGACTGACGTCGAGATCGGTGATGGGGATTTTTATGGTATTGGGGTCTATCATCGGTGTCGTCGGCACCGCACTTGGCACCGTGGGCGGGGTGTTGCTGGCGTTGAATGTTGAAACCATTGTTCCTGCTATCGAAAAGTTATTTCATGTCCAGTTCATGGCGGCGGATGTGTATTACATCAGCGAACTGCCGTCCAAACTGGTTTGGACCGATGTTTATGCAATCGCGGGCATGGCCTTTTTACTGTCATTAATGGCAACTATTTATCCTGCCTGGCAGGCATCTAAAGTCAATCCGGCGGAAGTTCTCAGATATGAATAATACCAGTATTTTGCAATGTCAGCAGTTGACTATGCGCTATGACCAGGGCGGGCTGGATGTTGACGTTTTAAAAGGCGTTAATTTAAGTATCGGTATCGGTGAACGTGTCGCCATTATGGGCGCGTCGGGTTCAGGCAAAAGCACTTTGCTGCATTTGCTCGGTGGGCTTGAAAAGCCCAGCGGCGGTAAAGTGATTTTGGACGGTGTTAATCTTAATAAAGTTGGTGCCGGCCAGCTGGCTAAATTAAGAAATAAATCCTTAGGCTTTATCTATCAGTCGCATCATCTGTTGGGTGAATTTACCGTGCTGGAAAATGTGGCGATGCCTTTGTTGATTGGCGGACATTCGGTAAAAGAGGCGGGTATTCGTGCGGGTGAATTACTGAAGCGGGTAGGGCTGGGGCATCGTATTGAACACAAACCGGGGGAATTGTCCGGCGGGGAAAGACAGCGTGCTGCAGTAGCCAGAGCGTTGATCAATAAGCCTGGAGTGGTTCTGGCGGATGAGCCCACCGGAAACCTGGATAGCAAAACCGCTGACCAAGTTTACCAATTAATGTTGGAATTAAATCAGGAGCTGAATGTCAGCTTTTTGGTGGTGACTCATGATCATGAGCTTGCCGCAAGGATGGGCAAGGTTTTACATATGGAAGATGGAGTGATTTTAGGATAGAAAATGTAAAACCACGAACAACTGCTTGTCGCTGTTCGTGGTTTATCACTCAATCTGATTCGTTTGAGTCCTGTGCAGTAGGCCTTTTATCCTTTCGTTCCGCCCATTTTTTGGTTATATGTTGTTCCCAATAATATTGAATGCCGAAATAACCAACGGCGGACGAAACTATGCCCATAATAAAACAGCCCATCAGAAACGGTTGCCAGACATCACCAAGCCCGGAGAACATACCGCTTAATGAGAATTCGGATTCATCGGCGACGGCCGGCTGGTTCATAAACCAGAGTCCAACTTTATAAGCAAAATAAAACAGCGGCGGCATGGTGATGGGGTTGGTTATCCAGACCAGTCCGACTGAAAGCGGTAGATTAGCCCTGAAATAAATAGCGCCCGCAGCGGCAATAGCCATTTGCGTGGGCGTCGGAATCCAGGCGCAAAAAAGACCTACCGCAAAAGCCATAGAGACGGAGCGTCGGTTTAAATGCCAGAGGTTAGGCTCGTGCAGTTTATCGCCAAGAAATTGAAGACTCTTGTGCCGTTTGATCACCTCCGGATCGGGGATGAACTTGTGGATCAATTTTTGTATGAGTTCTTTTGGCATCGTTATTTTTTATTTTAAAGTTACATTCACACAGTTTATCAGGTTTTTATCAGCTTAAAAAACACCAAGGTGCTAAGTGCTTGTTTCCGCTCTGTCATTTTTAGCCGGTCTGTTGCTGGTTCAACAGTTTTCGGTTTTGCCGGATACTAAATGGCTGATAGTCGGTAGCCTGTTGGCCGGCATTATTGCATGGTTGCGTTATTGGCGGTTTCTGTTTTTTGTCGTCGGCATTCTATGGGCGACAGTGTTTGCTATGCATCGATTGTCCGATCGATTGCCCGAACAACTGGAAGGTGTGGAGGTTCAGGTTATCGGCACCATAGCCGACTTGCCGGAGCAGGATGAAAAGCGCGCCCGTTTCGATTTTATCACCAGGGATGGTGTGTATGCTGCAAACCTGCCGGGAGCAAGTGCAGCGATCACCAGGGATACCAAAAAGCAGCCTGGAACTGGCGCAGCGATTGCCGCCGAGTCCGAACGCCTGCCTACTAAGCTGAGGTTAAGCTGGTATTACCCGGATCAACCCATCAAAGCCGGCCAGCAGTGGACTTTTACCGTTAAGTTGAAGCGCGTTCACGGCAATTTGAATCCCGGCGGCTTTGATTACGAACGCTGGCTGTTTACCGAAGGTATCGGCGCGACAGGCTATGTGCGCCCCAGTCCGAAACCGGTTTTACTGGGGCACGATCCGGCCTGGAGCAGCGTTTCTGTCTGGCGGCAAAGCATCACCGACCAGCTTTCAAGCATATTGGGTGACAGCCCAAGTTTGGCGCTGATAAAAGCGCTGACTATTGGCGACGGTAACAGCGTTACTCAGGAACAATGGGAGGTTTTTCGTAAAACCGGTACGACTCATTTGGTGGTGATTTCCGGTTCGCATATCGGTCTTATTGCCGGGTTGGTTTATTTCCTGGTGCTGAAATTATGGGCGAGGACGGGATGGCTTAGCCAGTCGCCACAAAAGGTTGCGGCAGTTTCGGCATTACTGGTTGCGATTTTTTATTCAGCCTTAGCCGGGTTTTCAGTGCCTACCCAGCGTTCCGTCGTCATGTTGTCGATTGTCATGATCGCCATTATTCTGCAACGCAACAGCCGTCCTTTTAATACCTTGTCCATTGCAATGTTCGCGGTGTTGGTATTCGATCCATTGGCGGTGTTAGCGGCTGGATTCTGGTTGTCATTTCTCGCTGTGAGTCTGATTATTTATGCCGTTTCCGGGCGCTTAGGCAAGCTTGGGCATGTTTGGGGAGCAATAAAAATCAACTGGGCCACGTCGGTGGGTTTGTCGCCCTTGCTACTACTGTTTTTTCAACAGGTTTCCTTGATTGCGCCGCTGGCTAATCTGGTCGCAGTGCCGGTCATCAGCCTATTGGTTGTGCCGTTAGCGCTGTTGGCTGTCATCATTATGTTTATCTTGCCGTCGATGGCGAGTAAATTATTCTTTTTAGTCGATCATGTATTGCAAGGTTTATGGTGGCTATTAGCTTATTTGGCTGAAATTCCGATGGCATCGATAAATCATGCGCTGCCATCGTATTGGGCATTGCTTTTTGCTGTGCCGGGTATTTTGCTATTGCTTGCTCCGGCCGGCATTCCGGTTCGGTGGTTGAGTCTGGTGATGTTTTTGCCGCTGATTTTTACCGATGCAAAACCACCTGAAACCGGCGATATCAAGATGACCTTGCTGGATGTTGGCCAAGGCTTATCGGCTGTCATGCAAACCAGTCATCATTTGCTGGTTTATGATACCGGCGCTAAATTTTCCGAACAAAGCGATATGGGGCAGAGTGTATTACTGCCTTTTTTGCGCTCACAAGGCGTAGCTAAAATCGACAGCTTAATCATCAGCCACGGCGATAACGATCATATCGGCGGTGCCGTATCACTAATGCGCGGAATTGATACAAAACAAGTGTTGACCAGCGTTCCGCAACAGTTAAGCGAGTATGCGCCAATTACATGTAAAGCCGGGCAATCGTGGTTATGGGACGAGGTCAAGTTCACCATGTTGGCGCCAAAGCAATCATTTATGTTGGAAAACGACAATTCCTGCGTACTGAAAATTCAATCAAAACATGGTACGGTCTTGTTGACCGGTGATATAGAGGCCTTGGCGGAATCCTGGCTGGTTAATACCTATGGCGATGAATTGAAATCTGATATTTTGGTTGCTCCGCATCACGGCAGCAAAACTTCATCCACCACCGGTTTTTTACGAGCCATACAGCCCGACTACGTGTTGATTCCTGCGGGTTATCGCAATCAATTCGGTCATCCGCATAAAGATGTTTTGGCGCGTTATAGGCAAGTTAATGCTAAATGGCTGAATAATGCGGACAGTGGCGCTATTGTCGTTAATGTTGAAAATAATGCATTTGTGGTTCAAGGAACGCGTGAAACGGAGAGCAAATATTGGAATGCAAAGTGATAATTGCCGAGAGCTTTACTCTGTAATTAAATAGGACTAGAATAGTACTCAATTATTGGGAGCAAGGTATGTTACGGCTGAGCAAGTTAACTGATTATGCAACAGTTATTTTAAGTGTGATGGCGAGAGACCAAGCGCAGGTGCGTGCGGCTATGGAAATAGCGGCAATTACGGGCATTGCTCAGCCTACAGTCAGTAAAATTCTCAAGCTTCTGGTTAATGCCAATGTGTTGATTTCTACACGTGGAGCCAAGGGCGGTTATGCTTTAGCCAGAATGCCGGAAGAAATTAGCGTGGCGACTGTTATCAGCGCTCTGGAAGGGCCCATTGCCCTGACCGAATGCAGTATTTCCCATCAGGGCTGCGAGCAGGCTTCAGGCTGCGATATTTTGGGGAGCTGGAGTCTGATTAATCAGACTATTCATAATGCATTAGAGTCGGTAACTCTGGCCGATTTGATCAGACCCGTTATTGTGCCGGAAGAAGTATTTGTTCCGGTTGCCAGTTTATATAGGTAGAAAATTTTATGTCAGCAAGTGAACAAGAAATCAAGAATCTAATCGGTAAAGAGTACAAACAAGGTTTTGTGACTGAACTGGAAACCGACACTTTTCTTCCCGGATTGGATGAAGCGGTTATCCATAAATTGTCAAAGGTCAAAAATGAGCCTGAGTTTATGCTGGAATACCGGTTAAAAGCGTTTCGCCATTGGCAGACCATGAAAACGCCGGAATGGGCATTCGTCAAGTTCGATCCTATCGATTATCAATCGATCAGCTATTACTCAGCGCCCAAACGCAAAGAAGACGGTCCTAAAAGCCTGGATGAAATCGATCCGCAAGTATTGGAAGCCTACAAAAAGCTGGGTATTCCTTTGGATGAACAGGAGCGTTTAGCCGGTGTTGCGGTCGATGCGGTTTTTGACAGCGTGTCGGTGGCGACCACGTTTAAAGGTAAATTAAAAGAAGCGGGCGTTATTTTCTGCCCGATTTCAGAAGCTTTGCGCGATCATCCTGAGTTGATCAAGCAATACTTGGGTTCAGTTGTGCCGCATACGGACAACTTCTTTGCCGCTTTAAACGCAGCTGTTTTTACCGACGGGTCGTTTGTTTATATTCCGAAAGGCGTGCGCTGCCCTATGGAATTGTCGACTTATTTCAGGATCAACGCTGCCAATACCGGGCAGTTTGAACGGACGTTGATTATTGCCGACGAAGGCAGTCATGTCAGTTACCTGGAAGGCTGCACCGCACCGATGCGTGACGAAAATCAGCTGCATGCGGCCGTGGTTGAGTTAATCGCAATGAAAGATGCGACTATCAAATACTCGACCGTGCAAAACTGGTATCCGGGCGATAAAAATGGCTTGGGCGGTATTTACAACTTCGTGACCAAACGTGCCGATTGCCGGGGCGAAAATTCCAAAGTGTCATGGACACAGGTGGAAACCGGTTCGGCAATTACCTGGAAATATCCAAGCTGCATTTTGACTGGCGACAATTCCACCGGCGAGTTTTACTCGGTGGCGCTGACCAATAATTATCAGCAGGCCGATACCGGCACCAAGATGATTCATATCGGCAAAAACACCAGCAGCACGATTGTTTCCAAAGGTATTTCGGCAGGCAAGGCACAGAACACTTATCGTGGTTTGGTTAAAGTATTAAAAAGCGCGGAAAATGCCCGTAATTATACCCAGTGCGATTCGTTGTTAATCGGCGATAAATGCGGCGCGCATACTTTTCCTTATGTAGAAGTCAAGCAGCCATCGGCTCAGGTCGAACACGAAGCGACGACGTCCAAGATTAGCGAAGATCAGCTGTTCTTTTGTCAGCAACGCGGATTGTCGGCCGAAGATGCGGTATCGATGATTGTTAATGGTTTCTGTAAAGAGGTATTCAGGGAATTGCCGATGGAGTTTGCTGTGGAGGCTCAAGCGTTGTTGGGTTTGAGCCTGGAAGGTTCAGTGGGTTAACGACTGGAGTTAAGGTTATGGAATTAAAAAGACAATATATTGTTGATGAAGACAATCATAAGGTTGCGGTACAGCTTGATATTGATACTTTCGAGAAGATTGAAAATGTTTTGGAGAATTACGCGTTAGTCCAACTTATTAATGCGGATGAAAGTGAAACGCTGAGCATTGAAGAAGCACAGAAATATTATGCGACTCTGGATAAGGCTTGATGAAAGTCGAGTACAGTAAAAGATTCTTGAAAGAATTGGCAGCGATTCCTAGTGATATTCGGTCAAAGATTGAAAGTTTTGTATTTGATGAATTAGCTTCAACTTCATCCATTTATGAAATGGGGAAGGTTGAGAAAATGAAAGGTTATGAGGGTTTTTATAAAGTCAGATTTGGTAATTACCGGCTGGGTTTAGTGCTTAAAAATGAAACGATTGCTGTAAAAACAGTCATGCATAGAAGAGAAATATATAAGTTTTTTCCTTAACCTTATAAGGCTATTCATGAGTAGTTCGAATGAAATAAACAATGTAGATTCAAATAACATTAATACAAAATAAGTTATAAAAATAATTAGTTTTATAGTTTTTGGTGTTATAGGTTTTTACTTTGTTAATTTTCATTATGGCTTATCAATCGAAAATAGTGATTGGGGAACATTCGGCGATTACTTTGGCGGAATACTTAATCCTGTTATTGCTGCATTTGCATTTTATTTAATAGCCAAGACTTATGAGTTACAAAAAAGAGAATTAGAAGCGACAAGAAGTTTATTGGAAGTTTCAACCGATGCACAAAAGAATCAAATAAAATTAGCTGCACTGACTGCGCTTCTTAATTCGAATTTAACGAGAATTAGTTTGCTTGAATCTGAGAAACACTCATTATTGGAAAGTGAGTTACGGAATCCTAGGCCTAAAGTGCAGGTTGATTCTCAGGACTTCCTAAGAAAGGCGCTTAGAGGAGAGTTTGACGCTCACGTGAAAGATAGAAAAGATTACATAAAAGATGAAGTCGCTGAGTTAAAAAAGAAAAATATCAGACTAGAAACTCAAATAGAATCGTTTTCGAATGAATAAAATCACTTAGGTCAAATCATGAATAACAAATACACAGCAGTAATTAAACAAGACGGTGATTGGTGGCTAGGTTGGATTGAAGAAATCCCAGGCGTTAATTGCCAGGAATCAACTCATGATGAATTGATTGAAACGCTGAAAATCACATTGCAAGAAGCATTAGCCTTTAATCGTGAAGAAGCATTGTTAAATGCGGGTGCTCATTATCAAGAAGAGCTTATTGCGTTGTGAAACGGTCTGAACTGATTAGATATTTGACAGCCCAAGGTTGTGAGCTATTACGAGAAGGCGGGCGACATTCATGGTGGCATAATCCGGAACAAAATAGACGTTCAGCCATTCCAAGACATACGGAAATAAAAGATATTTTAGCAAATAAAATTTGTAAAGATCTCGGTATAAAACCTATTAAATAACACAGGTAGAACAATATGTTCAATGCCGTAGATTAGGCTGAATAAATGATTCATCAATACCTAGCACTTGTACCACAGCATTAAGGCGGAAACGCCCATCTCAATTATCAGACAAACAAAATTGTTTTAGTTTTTTGAAAATTGAATGAATTAATGGGGTATGTGACATGAAAATTAAAGCCAAGGTTGATTGTAACAACGAAGAATATGTTACGGATGAAATTGATATTTCGCCTATCACGCGAGAACAAATAAATAATTATTGTACAGATGAATATCTTGATATTTTTAAAAATAAGCATCGCGTTTCTGATGTATGGCGGTATATCGTAGTAGTCAGCAATATTGATATAACTATAATGCCGGTTGATAAAACTATTCCATTATCGGATTTTAATGATCGTCCAGCAGCCGATGCCAAGGATACGAATAATATATTACTTATTTTAGAGTCGCCTCATAAAAGCGAATATAAACAGGATAAGAAAAAATTTACATTAAAACCCAAAGCACCGGCTCAAGGTTATACGGGACGTAATATAGAAAGTTTTATCGGCGATATTTTGAAAAAAATACCGGATTTATCAAAAGGTAGTTATAACTTGATTATATCCAACCCGATTCCTTATCTGTGTTCTTTAGGCATTTTTACCGATAAATTAAATGCCAAGATCCGGGATAATGTATGGAATGCGATTTGGAATATTATTAATGGAAAAGGCGAATATGTTATTAGGGAAGAGTTTATTACTCGCTGTAAACACTATCGGCCCGAATATATTATTAATTGCTGCACGGCAAATTTGAAAATGAATATTACGGATTGTCTGCTTAGTCATGGGTTTAATAATAATTTATATACAGCGCATCATCCTTCTGCGTGGAAATATCAATCCAGGGAAGAACTTAATATTTTAAAAGTTGAAAATTAAACTTATACACGCCCTTAATAAAACGAGCGGCAAGCTATTTAAGTAACGTTAAAACAATTGGAACTATCATGCTTAGTATTAAAGATTTAACCGTCAATGTGAACGACAAACAAATTCTCAAAGGTATTAACCTTGAGATTAAAGCGGGCGAAATTCACGCCATTATGGGACCCAACGGTTCCGGTAAAAGCACCTTGTCGCATGTGTTGTCCGGTAAGGCCGGTTACACGGTAACCGGCGGAACGGCAACTTACCAAGGCAAGGATTTACTGGAAATGGCGCCTGAAATCAGGGCGCGCGAAGGCGTGTTTTTGGCGTTCCAGTATCCGGTTGAAATCCCCGGCGTCAGCAATATCTATTTATTGAAAGCCGCGCTGAACTCTATTCGTAAACATAATGGCCAGCCTGAAGTCGATGCGATGGACTTTTTAACGCTGGTTAAAGAAAAAGTGCGCTTGCTGGAAATGGACGAGAAGTTTCTATACCGTGCGGTTAACGAAGGTTTTTCAGGTGGCGAAAAGAAACGTAATGAAATCCTGCAAATGGCTATTTTGGAGCCTAAGCTGTGCATTATGGATGAAACCGATTCAGGTCTGGATATAGACGCGTTAAAAATCGTCTCGGAAGGTGTTAATTCTTTGCGTTCTCCGGATCGCTCGTTTGTGATGGTGACGCATTATCAGCGCTTGCTGGATTATATCAAGCCGGATAAGGTCCACGTGTTGGCGCATGGCAGGATAGTCAAATCCGGCGGTCCCGAGCTGGCATTAGAGCTGGAAGAAAAAGGTTACAGTTGGGTTGAAGACAATCAGGCGGCGGCATAAATGACTACGGCAACAGCAAGCCGTTATGCGGCTGAATATTCAACAATAGCACCTGTATTGCCGGGGCAAACATTGCCTTGGTTGAATGCGTTAAGAGCTGAGGCATTGATAGCCTTCTCTGCGCAGGGCTTTCCATCCCCACGTGAAGAAGAATGGCGCTATACCAATGTGTTAGCTATTGAAAAGAAACTGTTTTCACCGTCGATCAGTTTGAACGCCGCTGACATAGACGCAGATTGGCTGAAACCGTATCGGCTGGAAAATGCCTGGGTCCTGGTTTTAGTGAACGGACATTTTTCAGCAGAGCTTTCGGTGTTAACTGATTTACCGGAGGCTGTTTCAGTGATGAGCATGGCTGAAGCATTGGTAAAACAGCCGGACAAAGTGGAAAAATATCTGGGTACAGCTGCAGATCAATCAGAGCACAGCTTCATCGCATTCAATACCGCATGGTTTACCGATGGCCTATTCGTGCATATACCGGCCAAGCAGGTTTTAGACAAGCCGATACAGTTGCTGCATATTGTGACTGGTGCCGATGCAATGGCTACAACCCGCAATATTATTATTGCCGACGAAATGGCCGAAGCTAAAGTGATAGAGACTTTTGTGGGTGCTGATAACGCCTATTTGACCGCAGCAGTCACCGAAGTTTTTGTCAGGCAAAACGCCGATCTGACACTGTATAAAATGCAAAGCGAGTCTGAAAAAGCCTACCATTTTGGCGGCAGTTACATTAAACAGGCTCGGGATGCACGGTTTACGCATCACAATTTTGCGTTTGGCGGCTTGCTGGCGCGGAGCGATATTCATGCCGATCTGGATCATGCGTCGGAATGCGAACTGAATGGTTTGTATTTGGGCATCAAACGCCAACATATCGACAACCATACCCGCATCACTCATTTAAAACCTTATGCAATCAGCCGCGAATTGTATAAAGGTGTGCTTGACGACAGAGCCAGAGGCGTTTTTCAGGGCCGGGTGATTGTGGCTATCGATGCGCAAAAAACCGACTCGCAAATGAATAACCGCAACCTGCTGCTATCTGATGACGCCGAAGCGGATACCAAACCGCAACTGGAAATCTACGCCGATGATGTCAAATGCGGGCATGGCGTGACGGTCGGTCAACTGGATGAAAAATCTATTTTCTATCTGCAATCACGCTGCGTCGACGAAGAAACGGCTCGTAATATGCTGACTTTTGCGTTTGCTAACGAAATGGTCGATAAGGTCAAAATTAGAGGGTTGCACGATATGATCTTAGAACAAGTGCTGGCGCGCTTTCCGCAGGAAGGCATCAACAAGGAATGGCTATAAAATATCGGTAATATTAATGGTGATTTGATTCAGCTGAGACAAAGTGATGGTATCGCCGACGCGTAATGTGGTTTTCTCACCGTAACAATCACCATGCGGTTGGCGATAGACTTCAACGCAAGAGTCGTTCAGGTTCATCAGCCAGTATTCGGGAACGCTATGGCTGGCGTATAAACGCAGTTTCTGGTTTTGGTCGAAACTGAGCGAGCTATCGGCGACTTCGATCAGCAGCAATACGTCATCGGCATTAGGGTGGCAGGAACAGTAAAAGTCATTGTTCGGCTTTAATAGCATGAAATCCGGTTCAGGCTCGGAAAGATCTCCAAGCCTTAAAGGGTTTTGAACCGAAGTATTGGCGCAATTGGCTGTCAATATAGTAAATAATTTGTTAATGCGGTTCAAATGACCAGAATGATTAGAGCCAATAGGTGCCATTTCCAAGATTTCTCCATCGATAAGTTCAAGACGGCTGCCAGGCGGAAAAATATTAGCTTCACCCAATTTTTGCCATTCCTTAATGTCGGTTAGATGTTTTCGTACATTCGTGGTGGCTATAGTCATTTTCTTAATGAGCGTCAGATAAGAAGAATGATTCGAATATAATAGGTTGTAATTAAAGAATCAATGTTATTGGAACAAATATGACAAACTTTCCTGTAGAAAAAATCCGCGCCGATTTTCCCATATTGGCGGAACTTATACGTAACAAGCCATTGGTTTATCTGGATAATGCTGCCACTTGCCAAAAACCGCAGGCGGTTATCGACAGCATTGTGCATTTGTATAGCCATGATTATGCCAACGTGCATCGCGGCGTGCATACATTGAGCGTACGCTCTACCGATAAGTTTGAAGGTGCGCGTACCAAGGTTAAAGATTTCATTCATGCGGCTAGTGAAAAAGAGATTATTTTTGTAAGAGGCGCTACAGAAGCCATCAATCTGGTTGCGCAGACTTACGGTAAAACCCATATCAAAGCCGGCGATGAGATTTTAATTACCGCGATGGAGCATCATTCCAATATCGTGCCTTGGCAAATGCTCTGCAAGCAGACCGGGGCAGTTTTAAAAGTTGCACCGATCAATCTGCAAGGCGAATTAATTTACAGCGAGTTTGAACAGCTGATCAGCGACAAAACCAGACTGGTTTCTGTCGTGCATATGTCCAATGCCTTAGGCACAATTAACCCGGTTAAAAAAATTATCGCAGCTGCTCATGCCAAAAACATTCCGGTATTACTGGATGGCGCACAGGCTATTCCGCATATGACGGTCGATGTGCAGGATTTGGATTGCGATTTTTACGTTTTTTCAGGCCATAAACTTTATGCGCCTTCAGGCATAGGCGTGCTTTACGGCAAGCAGGCTTTACTGGAAGCCATGCCGCCGTATCAAGGCGGCGGTGATATGATCCGCAAAGTTACCTTTGAAGAAACCGAATATAATGTGCTGCCTTACAAGTTTGAAGCAGGCACACCGAGCATTGCCGATGTCGTCGGTTTGGGTGCAGCCATTGATTATCTAAACGATATCGGCATGGATAATATTGCCGCTTATGAAGCCGAGTTGCTTGATTACGCCACTGCAAAAGCCAAACAAATTAAAGGGCTTAGAATTATTGGCGAGGCTGAGCAAAAAGGTGCGATATTGGCTTTTGTACTGGATAAAATCCATCCGCACGATATCGGCACCATGCTGGACAGTTTAGGTATTGCGATCAGGGCAGGGCACCATTGCGCGATGCCGGTGATGGATTTTTTTGAAGTTCCTGCGACCGCAAGAGCATCGTTTGCAATGTATAACACCAAAGAAGAAATTGATATTTTAATGAAAGGCATAGAGTCCTTGATTGAGGTATTTGGCTAATATTCAGTGTAATGTTATGACGACTAAACTATCTTTAACAGAGTTAAAAAAACGCTTGTCCGTTAAAACCAATGCCGAACTTATTGAGGAAATTGCACTGCTTTACAAAAATTTTCCAAATATTAAGGAATATTATCAATCCACACTTTTGGGGGACGATTCGACGATTTTAGAGAAGTACAAGGAAATTGTAAGAAGCGAGTTTTTGATGCGTGGTAATCGTTTTCCTAAAATGCGCCTTTCAGTTGCGCGAAAAGCAGTGACAGATTTTAAAAAAATATCCAGTTCAGCACAGAGTATTGTTGATATTATGCTTGCTTATGTGGAAGCAGGAGTCAGTTGCACCAATGAATTTGGCGATATTGATGAGCCTTTTTATAACAGCATGGAAAGTATGTATGAAACTGCCTTGAAATATGTTGTTAAAGAACATTTATTTGGCGAGTTTTATGATCGATTGATTGCTATTGTTGATGATACGCGTGGTATAGGCTGGGGATTCCACGATCAATTAGCTTATTTATTTGAGACTTACGAGGCTATGGTGGAAAAGCCGGAAGCACCGTTTAGCGTTTAATAGAGAATTCCTTATGTTTGATGATTTACGTGACCTCTATCAAGAGGTGATCTTCGACCACAACCGTAACCCGCGCAATTTCCGCGTCATGGAAAATGCCGACCGGCAAGTGGAAGGTTTTAATCCGCTGTGCGGCGACCGCCTGACCCTCTATTTGAAAATGGACGGCGATACGATTACCGATGCCAGCTTTCAGGGCTCGGGTTGCGCCATTTCAACGGCGTCCGTTTCGTTAATGACCGAGATAGTCAAAGGCAAAACCGAACAGGAAGCCGAAGACTTATTTAAGAAGTTCCATGAAATGACTACCGGCAAAAATGAGCAGATTAACCTTGAAGCGGTTGGCAAACTGGCGGTGTTAGCCGGTGTGCGTGAATATCCGGCGCGGGTTAAATGTGCGACATTAGCTTGGCACACATTGGATGCCGCGTTGAAAAACGAACAAAAATCCATTTCTACTGAGTAATTCTCCATCACGAAGAGCACGAAGTTTTTCTTCGTGTTTTTCGTGGTTAATTAAGCCATGACTACGACAACTCACTCGCAAAAATACGCCGGAAAACTGGCTGTCCTTTACCAGGATCAGGGCGATGTGCAGTTGTTCCAACTGCTTGCAGAAAGGTTAGGTGTTCCGCTACATCAGGCGCTTAATAGTGACAGCCTGGAAGACTTCTTTTTAACTTGGCGTGACGGCTGTTTAAAACTGCTCGATAAAGAGCTGCTTAAAAAAGGCGGTTTGGCCGTCGATATCGAACCGCGCAACGGCGAACAGCGCTCATGGCCCGCACCCAAAGACGGCGCTTTGGCCCAGGCACTCGGACGCAAGACCAGAACCGTTGTCGATGCCACTACCGGCTGGGGCCAAGATAGCCTGCATATTTTTCGTATGGGTTATGAGCTGCTGTGTATCGAGCGCTCTCCCGTTATGGCGGAATTGCTGACAGACGGTTTCAACCGATTGGCGCAACAAGACTGGATGCTGCGACTTAATCTTGAGTCCCCTCGATTGCTACAAGGCAATGCCATCGATCTGTTTGCTAATCTGGAAATCCCGCCGGATTGTATTTATATTGATCCCATGTTTCCGCCCAAACGCAAAAAATCTGCGCTAGCCAAAAAATCAATGATGGTATTGCGCGATCTGCTGGGCGACGATCAGGATAAGGAGCAGCTTTTTGAAGCAGCGTTAAATACTGCCGGAAAGCGAGTGGTAGTGAAAAGCCCTGATTACGCCGATCCATTGGGCGGCAAACCTAGTCAAAGTTTTCAAGGTAAGTTGTTGCGTTATGATGTTTATTTGAAAGGTTAAGGAAAGGTGCAAGGCAAAATTCATGTAGGGGTGAATTTAATCGCCCTACACCTGTTTAAAACACAACAATAATGGAAAAATTATGTCGGACTGGATAGATGCAATAGATGAAAATGTCTTGGCAAATGGCGAACACATAGTTTTGGATGTTGATGGTACCGATGTCGCGCTATTTAAAATTGACGGTCAATTTTATGCGCTTGAAGATGTCTGTACTCACGACGGAGCCGAAATCGCCAGCGGCAGGCTGGAGGGCGACGAGATTATCTGTCCTCGTCATGGTGCGCGTTTTTGTGTAAAAACCGGCCAAGTAAAATCCCCGCCCGCGTATGAAAATATCGATTGTTTTCCGGTTAGAATCGAAAATGGAAAAGTGCAAGTCAGGGACAGTCGTTGGGAATAATGTTGATCCGGTTTTACCGGTTTTATCGTGCAGCCTGCTTTCAGGTTCAATTAACTATCATTGTTTAATTTTATGAGGACGAAAAGCCGCTCCTCTATCTTCGGCTAGGGATAGCTCTCATTTTTTAAAAAGCTTTAGCATCTTTCGGATTATAATAAGCAGCGCTTTAAAATAGGGTATTTAACAAGCGCAGTTATAGCGCGGTAAGTCATCGTTTGAAAACCTACGATGCACCGCGTTTTTTTATGAAGTTTATTATTGATAACCTGTGATGATAAAGAAACGGCAGATATGATGGTTAACCCAAGAACTACAAAAAACATATCCGGTTTTACGCTAGGAAATCTCTACACTTTCTGCATGTTTTTAGTCATGCTGACAGGCTGTTCGGAACCGACCATTCAAAAGCTTGAAGGCCCGGCTCAGGGTACGACCTACCATATCAGTTACTGGTCGGAATCGCCGTTCGATGCCAAAGACATCAAAGCCGGAATCGAAAACGAATTCGCGGTCATCGATAAACTGCTGTCCAATTACCGTCCCGACTCGACCATAGAATCTTTCAATAGCGTCGAGAACACTGACAGCCAGGAAGTCGGCGGCGAAATTGTATCCTTGGTTAAAATTGCACAGGTCGTAAACCAAGCCAGCCACGGTTGTTACGATTTAACCATCAAACCGTTGTTCGATTTATGGGGCTTTCGCGGCGATGCGCTGACGATGCCTGATGAATTAACCATTCAGAAAACGCTGAAGCAAATCGGCATGGAAAAACTTGAAGTCGTCGATGACACGCATCTACGCAAAAAACAAACCGACCTGAAAGTCGATTTATCGTCTATTGCTCAAGGTTACAGCGTCGAAAGAATCAGCAAGGTTCTGGCGCAAAAAGGCATAAGCAATTATCTGGTCGAGATTGGCGGCGAGCTGAAAACCAACGGCTATAAACCGGGGCTTCAACCTTGGCGTATTGCTGTGGAAAGACCGCTGCCCGAAGAGCGGACTATGCATAAAATTGTTACCATGCCCAAGGATGCACCGATTGCAGTAATGACTTCCGGTACTTACCGGCATTATTTCGACGATCATGGCAAGCGTTATAGTCATATCCTCGACGCCCGCACCGGCAAACCGGTTGACCATAACCTGGTTTCCGTGACTGTTCTGCTCGCTGATCCGGCGGTTGCCGATGCCTGGTCTACTGCATTGCTGTGTCTGGGCCCAAAAGACGGCATGGCAGCGGCGAATACGGCACAAATCCCCGCCTTGTTCATCGAACTGCAAGGCAACGAACTTACCGAATCCCGAAGTGATGCGCTGAACACGTTAACCACTCTTACCATCAATTAATGCCGAATCCTAACTTATGTCGTTAAAAACCCGTAGTCATATTATTTTTTCACGTTGGGGAAACTTCATTTTAAGCAGGCCGTTTGTGGTGTTGTCAATTATCCTTCTATTCGGCGTTTTGGGTTTGCAATACACAGCAGACAATTTGAGCATTAATACCGATACCGCCGAACTGGTGGCTCCCGATGCGCCTTTTCAGAAAAACCGGCGTAATTTTGAAAAAGCCTTTTCGCAAGATTTGCATACGTTGTTACTGGTGGTTGAGTCGAATACGCCCGAGCTGACCCAATCGGCTACGAAAAGATTACTGCGTTTGATAACCGCCGACAAAGAGCATTTTAATTCGGCCTATATTCCCAACGACAACGAGTTTTTTCGTCAGAACGGCCTGCTTTATCTCGATACAGACGAGCTGCAAGCCTTGTCCAATAATCTGTCGCTGGCTCAGCCTTTTATCGGCAGAATTTCTCAGGAACCCAATCTGACCGGCTTTCTTTCAATTTTTGAAGATGCGCTGACGTCTACCGACAAGACTCAGGTTGTGCCGATTGATTTAACTTCCCTGATTGATAAGGTAACGTCGGCCTTGCATAAAACGCTCAATGGCGAAAATGCTTTATTGTCCTGGGAGTCGTTGATTAGCGAAAAGAAAACGCATTCAGGCAACGGCTTTATTATTGTTTCGCCGAAGTTCAATTTTTCGCAAATCCGTCCTGCCGAAACGGCGATCGAGTCTATTCGTAAAGCCGTTGCCCAAATTCAAGACCCCAACTTGCCTGCGGTTAAAGTTTGGGTCACCGGCGAAGTCGGTCTTGAAGATGATGAATTGTCAGGTATGAGTACAGGTACGTTTACCGCCAGTATTTTTTCCATTGTGCTGGTGTTGTTTATTTTATTGGTTGCCTACCGCTCCGTTTTGCTGACGATAGCCACGTTGGCTACTCTGGCCTTGGGCATGCTTTTTTGCGGAGCGTTCGCGGCCTTTTCGGTAAAACAATTAAACCTGATTTCAGTAGCTTTTGCGGTATCCAATATCGGCTTGGGCGTAGAATATGCGATCCATTTTTGTTTACGCTACCGGGATAATCTGAGTCATCATGTTCATAAAGTGTTGGCGCTACGCAGTACTTTAACGGGTACCGCCCCCTCGCTGTTATTGTGTGCGGGCACCACATCCATCGGGCTTTATGCGTTTATCCCGACCGATTACAAAGGTGTGTCCGAGCTGGGTCTGCTGGCAGGCACCAGCTTGTTTATCTGTCTGTTGATTACTCTGGTCGCCTTGCCGGCGCTGTTAAGGGTTATGCCGGCTCCGTCAAAGTTTCCGGCGGCAAAAGAAAGCCGGAGCGGATTTGTTAGTCTCTCTGAAAAGCTGGCGTCTTATCCACTCCATTATGCCAAGCCGATTGCGATAGCCACCTTTATGCTCGCAGTCATTTCCGTCGCGCTGACTTTTAACGTGAAGACCGATTTCAATCCGATCAATCTTCGCGACCCCAATACTGAATCTGTTCTCGCGTTTAAGAACTTGATGAAAGATAAGGAAACCACGCCGCTGACCTTGACTGTTCTGGCCAAGGATGAAAACAGCGCCAAGGCCTTGGAGCAAAAGCTTTCGGCATTAGCTTCGGTTGATAAAACGGTCAGTCTTTTTGATTTTCAGCCCACCGAGCAGGACGACAAACTGGCCTTGATTGAGGAGATGAGCTTGATGCTTGGCGGGCAGATGCAGAGTTTTCCCGCGCTAAAAGTAGATCCTGACCCGGTTCCCGGCATTAATCGACTGATAAAAGCTATCGATACTTTGTTGCCGCAAAAAACCGATGTTCATGAACGTACCGCATTAACCAATTTTAGAAAGGAATTGGAGGATATTTTGATTGAGCTCGATACGCGGCAACAACCGAGTCGGAGCCTGTTCATCGAAAAAGTCCAGACTACGCTGCTTGGCACGTTGCCGATCCTTATGAACGAGTTATCCACCGGCTTCAATGCCAGCAAAGTCACCTTGGCCGATTTGCCTGCCGATATCAAAGACAAATGGCTAAGCAAGGATGGGATGTATCGTATCCAGATCTTTCCTAAAAAAGATCTGAACGATTTAACCAGTTTGGAAGAGTTTATTACCGCAGTACAATCCATTGCACCTGAAACAACCGATTTGCCGATCATGTATTGGGAATCGATGAAAGAAGTTATTGATGCCTTTCAGCAAGCTATTGTGATCGCGCTGGTTACTATTGCACTGCTTTTGTTTGTTATCAGGCGCAGTGTTATCGATACGGTTTTGGTTATGACGCCGCTGATATTAGCCGGACTGTTTACCATGGCGAGCACGGTTATAACCAATACGCCGATTAATTTCGCCAACATCATCGCCCTGCCGCTGTTGCTGGGGTTGGGTGTTGATAATGGTATCCATATGGTTGAAAAACTGCACCATTCGCTTTCCGAAGAGCAGAATATCTATCAATCCAGCACCGCCAGAGCGATGTTTTACGGCGCATTGACCACCGCTTCCAGTTTCGCCGGATTGGCATTCTCTCCGCATGAAGGCATCGCCAGCATGGGTTTGATTATTACCATAGGTATATTCTGGATCATGATTTGTACGTTTATTGTTCTTCCTGCACTGAGTAAATTGGTGCTAAAAGTCTAATACGATTTTGCCGGGATAGAAGCGATTCAATGTCTTGGTTGATGAGAGCTTTACAGGATGCAGTTTACGTCGGAAATCGCATCCTATGACTCTGATGGATATGATTTGTAAAAATTAATCCTGTCATTAGCTTTGGCTGAAAGCTGAGGTTGACTTAGACTGTTAGTCAGCAATTTTAGCAACGCATCGGCCGGTAAGGGCTTGCTGAAGTAGTAGCCCTGTAATTCATCACAGCCGATCCCATGCAAAAAGGCTTGCTGATAGGCCGTTTCCACGCCTTCGGCTACTACCTTCAGGCCCAAGCTGTGTCCAAGGGCGACGATGGCCTTGAGGATAGCAATATTGGCTGATTCGGTTTCCAGGTCGAGGACAAAAGTTTTGTCGATCTTAAGCCGGTCAACCGGAAAATCCTTCAGATAAGCCATGCTGGAATAACCGGTGCCGAAATCGTCAATCGCCAGCTTAACGCCCAATGTTTTGAGGTCATGCAGAATCTTGATGAAATTGACAGGATCTTGGGCCAGACTGCTTTCGGTAATTTCCAGTTCCAGGCATTGGGGGTCGAGTCTTGTGCTTTCGAGTGCCGATTCCACCATATTGACCAGATCGAGTTGCCGGAACTGTCGCGGCGATACGTTGACTGCAACAGGGATGGGCTGTCCCACTAGCTTTTTCAGCTCGCAAGCCTTGCGGCAGGCGTTTATCAGCACCCAGCGGCCAATTTCTTCGATTTGCCCGGTCTCCTCGGCTATCGGAATGAAATTTAACGGTGGTATCATGGCTTCGCCCGGCGGCTGCCAACGGATTAATGCTTCAACACCACACATTTTGCCGGTTGCAAAATCCATCTTGGGTTGGTAGTAAAGCAGAAACTCTTCATTTTCTATCGCGTGACGCAAGCGATATTCAATATCCATCCGTTCAGTCAATACTTTGTTCAGTTCATTGGTATAAAACTGGAAATTATTGCGGCCCGATTGCTTGGCTTTGTACATTGCAGAATCGGCATTCTTCAGTAATGTGTTGGGATCAGCTCCGTCATCAGGATATATGGCGATGCCGATACTACAGGAAACGACAAAATCGCGCCCCTCAATCAGCCAGGGGGTTGTTACTGCGGCAAGGATGCGTTGCATACTTTGCGCGATGTCTTCGATCTTATGCAGGCTGGTTAATAACAGTACGAATTCATCCCCGCCCAGTCGTACTACAGTGTCGGATTCGCGCACGCAGTCTGATAAACGTTCTGCCATAGTTATCAGCAGTTCATCCCCAACATGGTGGCCCATGCTGTCGTTGATTAACTTGAATTGGTCAAGATCGACAAAAGCCACTGCTAACTTACTGTCGTTGCGGTGAGCAAAGCTCATGCACTGTTGCAATCTGTCTGTCAGCAAGGTGCGATTCAGAAGTCCGGTTAAGGTGTCGTGCGTTGCTTGATATTCGATCTGGCGCTCGTAGTCCTTGCGCTCGGAGATATCTTCCACTGAGCCTTCATAGAACAGCAGATCTCCGGAAGCATTGCGGATTTCCCGTGCATTTTCGGTAATCCATATGATGTCGCCATTTTTGCGATAAGCCTGTGCCTCGAAGTTATGTACATGACCATGCTTTTCCATCAATGCGATAAATTCGGCACGCTTGCCGGGGTCGACATAAAGCTGTTTCTGAATATCGCGGATGCCATGTATCAGGTCGTTTGCCGAGTCGTAGCCATAGATCCGCGCCAACGCAGGATTAAAATTGAGATATTGCCCGGAGGGACTGGTCTGGTATATACCTTCCATGGCATTTTCAAAAATGGAGCGGTAGCGCTCTTCTGCTTCGCGGGCCTGTTGTTCACTTTGTTTTCGTCGGGTGATGTCCTGAATAAACCCTTCTAACGCTTCGAGCTCTCCAATTTCGTTGAAGAGCGGGCCTCCGATTTCCTGCACCCAGCGGATATCGCCGTCGGCATGCGTAATGCGGTATTCCACATCGAATTGTTCGCCGATACTAACTGCACTTTCAATTTTATCGCGCACCCAAACTCGATCATCCTCAAGTGTCAGCGCCTCATAACTGATCCGGTGATTAAAAAGCAGGTCTTCGCCATCATAGCCGGTAATTTCCTTACAGCCATCGCTGACAAATACCATGGTCCAGTTCTCATCCAGCAGGCAGCAATACACCATCCCTTTAAGATTGCTCATGAGGGTACTCAACATGCGTTCCCTATCCTGCAATAATTTTCTCAGGTTAGGGCTAAAGTTTTTGGTAATCAAGGATGAAGACATCTGCCTACCAGTATCAGGAAATGAAAAAAATGTCTAAGGTCTAGCTCATGCATTAGGAATAAGCAATATTCATACCGGAAGGCGGAATGCCCATAGAGCGGGGCGTTCCAAGGTAGCTAAAGGATTAATGTGTGTTGAAATGGTGCGGAAGCACCTAATAAGTGCAGTTTGGACTGAATGGAGCTAAATAAAATTTAGCTCCATTCAGTTTTTGCGAAAGGTGTGGCCTTGTATTTGAAAATTGGTAGCGTCTAATAATTTGGTGAGTTTTGCGATGATTTATTAGCCGCTTCTTTTTGCTGTTGCGATAGATAAGTTCCGCCCATAATCACCGCCATTATTAAAATATAAACCACCGAAGCAATGCGCCTGGCTTTTTTTTCCTGCTCATAGTTGTTCATAATTGAATCCTGAAACCTCAAATAAAGTTGGAATAATACAATACTTGTGAATTTATTTAATGAAAGAATCTCCAGTGAGTTGCAGGTTAAAGAGCTTTTTTGCAAGGCATTGATTTTGTGCGTTTAAGCTAGTCTTAAGATTTGTTAAGTTAAAATCGAGCCAGATTTAAATAAAAAAGGCTCTATCCTATGAATAAAATCATGCTAGCAGTTCCTGTTTTTTTAATGTGCAGTTATTTTGTTAACCCAATACAAACAGCCGAAGCATCAGAACATCGTTCGGCTCATAAAGCTTCCAGGCACTCATCGGTAGCAGCACATAAAGCCAAGCAGCCGTCAGACAATCATCAAAGTACGGTTTCCTGGTATGGCTCTGAGTTTCACGGCAAAAAAACTGCCAGCGGCCAAAAATACGATATGTATGCAATGACGGCCGCACACAAAACACTACCTCTTTTGTCTTACGCCAAAGTTACCAACTTGAAAAATCATCGTAGCGTTGTTGTTCGTATTAACGATCGAGGTTCTTTTCACGGAAAAAGGGATATGGATTTATCTTATGCTGCCGCAAAAGAGCTCGGTATTCGGGGATTAGGGTCTGTAAAAATTACGCCGTTGAGCAGCAATGAGACATTATCACCATTGAGTAATAATGGTAAAGCAAGTAAGCGCGGTTAAGCTGATCCGCATAAAATTAAATTAACTCCCCTCTGTGCCTCGCATCAAACATGCATTGCAAGGCAAGCAAAATTCAATACTCCGCCTCGCGGACTGACCAAGCAGCAACGTGACGCGTAATATCAAAAAATTCACTAAGTATAAATTCGTCCCGCTACCATGAATATGGCGAGGTCTCAGAACATTGATCCCTGAAAATCAAAGTGTATGCTTATGATTAGGGCTCGGGTCGTGTAAAATGTAATTTCAAATGGCTGGGCAATAGCTCTCGGCCCATACAATACACAGTGGATTTTTTAAAAAGCATGTTAGAAGCCAATGAAATTTTAGTTGTTTATCATGCCGATTGCTTGGATGGCCTAGGTTCAGCATGGAGCGCATTTTGCAAGTTAGGCAATCAAGTCCGTTATATTCCGGCTCGCTATGGTGACGATATTCCCGATTTTGAGCAGGGAGCAATACTTTATATATTGGATTATTCCTATCCGCCGGAGTTCTTGGTCAATGCCGCAGCGAAAGCAAGCAGAGTCGTCCTGATTGATCACCATATGACCGCCATGGAACAATGTGACACCTTTTTTAAGGTGCAGCCAATTCCTGAAAACCTGTCGATCAATTTCGATATGTCTCGGAGTGGGTGCGTTCTGACCTGGCAGTATTTTTTCCATGATCTGAAACCGCCTAAAATCCTATTGCATATCGAAGACCGTGATCTTTGGCATTTCAAGATGGACGGTACCCGCGAAATAACAACCGCGCTGTATGAAAAAATGCCGATCACTTTTGCTGAAATAGGCACGCTTGATCTGATGGAACTATTGGCAGTAGGTCGCATACAGGTTGAGCAATTTGCAGGGATGGTGCAAAGGCTCGCTAAATCCGCGCATAGTGTTTCGGTGGCGGGTCAGGTGGGGCTTGCCGTTAATGCGCCATCATTATTTTCAAGCGACCTTGGTCATGTGTTGGCAGAAAAATCAGGCACGTTCGGCATGACCTATCAATATGACGGCAGGAAGCAGCAGTGGACTTTCTCGCTCCGTTCAATCGGTGATTACGATGTAGGTCATATAGCATCAAGTTTTGGCGGAGGAGGGCATAGGAATGCCGCGGGCTTTGCCTTGGATAACAACCCGTTTTTTTAGTTTTTTGTGCGGGTAAACATTGAATTGATTGTGTTAATTGTCATTGAGTGATGTCTGGTAGCTCCGCGTCCATGCTATATAATGCTCCCACTGAATTATTTGCAACTATACAACAGGGAACTCCGATGAGCATTATTCGTCAAGACGATCTTATTCAAAGCATTGCCGATTCTCTGCAATATATTTCGTATTACCATCCGCTGGACTTTATCAAGGCTATGCATGAAGCCTATCAAAAGGAAGAGAATCCGGCGGCAAAAGATGCGATGGCGCAAATTTTAATCAACTCCAGGATGTGCGCCGAAGGCCGGCGCCCGATTTGCCAGGATACCGGCATTGTTACGGTATTTTTAAAGGTTGGTATGAATATCCGATGGGATGCAGATATGAGTGTTGTCGATATGATCAATGAGGGTGTTCGACACGCTTATCTATACCCTGATAATGTGCTGCGTGCTTCGATATTGGCCGACCCGGCCGGTAAGCGACTCAATACAAAAGATAATACTCCGGCAGTGATACATATGGAAATTGTTCCCGGCGATACGCTCGATATCGAAATAGCCGCCAAAGGTGGAGGTTCTGAAGCCAAAGCAAAGTTTGCGATGCTCAATCCTTCTGATAGTATCGTTGAATGGGTGCTGAAATCCGTTCCTGCCATGGGAGCGGGCTGGTGTCCGCCCGGCATTCTCGGGATAGGTATAGGCGGTACGGCTGAAAAAGCCATGCTTTTGGCAAAGCAGGCGTGTATGGGATCGATAGATATTCATGGGTTAATCGCTCGCGGTCCTCGCAATGCGCTTGAAGAATTGCGTCTGGAACTATATGACAAAGTCAATGCGCTGGGTATCGGCGCACAAGGCTTGGGTGGTCTGACCACGGTGCTGGATATTAAGATCAATGATTATCCGACCCATGCAGCCAACAAGCCGATTGCGATCATTCCTAACTGCGCCGCTACCCGGCATGTGCATTTTGTTCTGGACGGCAGTGGCGCTGCCGAATTTAAACCGCCGCGTTTGGAAGATTGGCCTGAAATCACTTGGAATGCCGGTGCAACTGCCCGCAGAGTTAATCTGGATACTGTAACTCAACAGGATTTGGAGAGTTGGAAGCAGGGAGAAACTTTATTGCTTAGCGGCACCATGCTGACTGGTAGGGATGCAGCGCATAAGCGCATGGCTGAGCTTTTTGAACGGGGTGAAGCATTGCCTGAAAGCGTGGATTTTACCAACAAATTCATTTATTACGTAGGACCGGTCGATCCGGTTCGTGATGAAGTGGTAGGGCCGGCGGGCCCAACTACAGCAACACGCATGGATAAATTTACTGAAGTGATGTTGGACAAAACAGGCTTGCTCGGTATGATCGGTAAATCCGAACGCGGACCGGAGGGGATTGCCGCTATTAAAAAGCATAAAGCCGTTTATTTAATGGCGGTTGGTGGTGCGGCTTACCTGGTGTCAAAAGCCATCCGTAAATCGCGTATTGTCGCTTTTGAAGATCTGGGAATGGAAGCTATTCACGAGTTTGTTGTTGAGGATATGCCGGTTACGGTTGCTGTTGATACTGCGGGTGTTTCTGTGCATCAAATCGCGCCAAAAAGCTGGCAAGCCAAGATTGGAAAAATTCCTGTTGTTGAGGGAAGTTAAGGCGGGTTATTTTTAGTGGCCTAACGGATTTAAAAGTTGGGAGCATTATCGAAACGCTGAATAAAAGCACCGCGAGGAGGATCGCTCCGACGCTGCGAGACAGGAGTCGAGTAGTCCCCAGAAGCGATAGTGCATGTGTTTTCACGCAGCTTGCGAAGTGAAAATGCAGGCTTTCCGAAATCGCGTCGAGTCATTGGAGAGCATGTGAGCTACCCCTTGTTGGGTAGCGATCGAGTGACCAGGACGGCTGGGGCAGCCGCAGGCATTAGCGGTCGCGTAATTTTTGCCGCTTGTTGGGCTGGGAGGCCCATAAAAGCTTTCGCAAAAATAGCGACTCCCCGGTGTTCAGGATAACCTGCTTGAATTTGTAAAAATGCACCCCATTATATTTTTCGCTTGCAAAGTAAAAATACGAAAAACTCAAAACATGCACAAATTTAGCTAAAAATATTCTGAAACCGGAGTATTGATTTGTATTGATTTGTAATTACAGTTATCTTAATCAAAAGTTTTAAAATAATAAGGAGAAATCGGATGTCAAAAGGTCAAAATTTACAGGATAATTTTTTAAATGCTCTTAGAAAAGAGCACACGCCTGTTTCTATTTTCCTTGTTAACGGGATAAAGTTGCAGGGTAAGGTGGATTCGTTTGATCAGTACGTGGTTATGCTGAAAAATACGTCAAGTCAGATGGTTTACAAACATGCCATATCCACCATTGTGCCAAGTAAAGCTGTAAAGATGATGCATGAAAATGACACCAGTGATGAATGATTAATTTATGTATGGGGCGATAAACCTGCAAGGCAGTTGTATGTATGCGGAAAATAAATTTCTTTTTATAATCACTTTGGGGTATTTAATTGTTTGATCGTCCCGAATCAGGTGAACGAGCGGTCCTTGTTCATCTGTCACTTCGTTCCAGGCAGGAAGATCTTTTAGAATTAAAAGAATTAGCTAAATCAGCCGGAACCGATCCTGTCTACGTAGTAACAGGCACTCGCAAAAAGCCAGATCCAAAATATTTTGTCGGTAAAGGTAAGCTTGAAGAGCTTAAAGGCATCATAGAAGCTTATGAAGCTGACATCGTTTTATTCAATCACCCGCTGTCACCGAGCCAGGAAAGAAACCTTGAAGGCTTCTTAGGTGTTCGGGTAGTCGATAGAAATGGGTTGATTCTTGATATTTTTGCTCAGCGTGCGCAAACCTTTGAAGGTAAATTACAGGTTGAATTAGCGCAATTGCAGCATTTGTCGACGCGGCTGGTCCGAGGCTGGACGCATTTGGAACGTCAAAAAGGCGGTATCGGGCTTCGTGGGCCGGGGGAAACCCAGCTGGAAACCGACAGGCGATTATTGGGTTTACGCATTAAACAGATTCAACAGCGTTTGGATAAAGTCGATAAACAACGGCATCAAGGGCGCAGCAAAAGAAAAAAAGCCGAAGTTCCATCGGTTTCTCTGGTTGGATACACCAATGCCGGCAAATCAACCTTGTTTAATAGACTGACAGGTGCCGATATTTATGTGGCGGATCAGTTGTTTGCTACCCTGGATCCGACCTTGCGTAACTGTCAGCTGCCTAATAGCAGCGAAATTGTCTTGGCCGATACCGTAGGTTTTATACGACATTTACCGCATGAACTGGTGGCGGCGTTTAAATCTACGTTGCAGGAAGCCAGTGAAGCGGATTTATTGTTGCATGTGATTGATGCCAGTAGCGAGGACAGGGTTGAGACTATTTATCAGGTCAACCAAGTGCTTGAAGATATCAAGGCCAATGAAATCAGGCAACTTGAGGTTTTCAATAAAATAGATTTATTGACAGACATCCAGCCTCGGATTGAACGGGATGATGTTGGTAATCCTGTTCGGGTATGGCTATCCGCCGAAACCGGAGCCGGTGTTGATCTGCTTTATCAGGCATTGGCTGAAATATTTTCAAATACTAAAGTCAAAAGAAAGTGTTATTTGCAGCCTGATCAAGGCGATATAAGGGCGAAGCTATTTGGATGCGCCAGAATAATTAGTGATAAAACTGATGATTTTGGTGCTTGTGAGTTAGAAATCGAAATTGATACGAAGTATTTGGGCTTATTGAAATCGGTTGAAATCGAAGCAGTTCTTAAAGAAGGCGAAGGCGCTGGTATTTAGGTGTTGACCTTGTGTCTTTCGCCTTTTACGGATATTTACGATAGAATATCAAACATGAATCGGTACGCTTAAGGAATGATGTCTCTTTCTGAAAGTTAAAATCATCCTGCGGGATGTGTGAAAGTTTAAGTAACCTATATGGAGCAAAGTTATGTCCTGGAATGAGCCTGGCGGCGATAAGAAAGACCCCTGGAGCGGTCGTGGTGATCAAAAAGGCCCACCTGATCTAGACGAAGCAATACGTTCATTACAAGAAAAGTTAAGTAATTTTTTTGGCGGCGGACAAGAAGGCGATAATAGCTCTTCCGGCACTCCTCCATGGAAAAGTCTTGGTTTTCTCGCAGCAGGTGCATTAGTGTTATGGGGCTTAAGCGGCTTTTATATTATCAATGAAGGTACGCAAGGTGTTGAAACACGGTTCGGTAAATATGTTGCTACAACTCAGGCCGGTTTAAACTGGCATTTACCGTCACCTATTGAGCGAGTTGATATCGTTGATGTTAAACAACAGCGTTATATCGAAGTAGGTTACCGTAGCGGTGGCAATGAGCAGGGTTTGGGCTCGGTGCCGAAAGAAGCATTAATGCTGACCAAAGATGAAAACATTATCGATGTTCGTTTGGCGGTACAGTATCAAGTTAAAAATGCAAAGGAATTTGTTTTTAATATAGTTAATCCTGCCGCGACCTTGAAACAAGTCACTGAAAGTGCGCAACGCGGCGTAGTCGGCAGCAGCGAAATGGACTTTGTCTTGACTGAGGGTCGCAGTGAAGTTGTAGCCCAGATTAAAAAGGAAATTCAAGAGGTTATGGATAGCTACAAATCAGGTATCCAGATTACCAGTGTCAATCTCCAGGATGCGCAGCCACCTGAACAGGTACAAAACGCATTTGAAGACGCTATTAAGTCGCGTGAAGATCAACAACGCTTGATTAACGAAGCCGAAGCCTATTCCAATGACGTTGTGCCGAAAGCACGCGGCGCCGCAGCCAGAAAAATGCAGGAAGCCGAAGGCTATAAAGAACAGGTTATTGCTCAGGCGGAAGGTGAGTCCAGCCGTTTTTCAAAATTGCTGGCGGAATATACCAAAGCGCCGGATGTAACCAGAAAACGTCTTTATATCGAAGCCATGGAAAATGTATTGGGTGAAACCAATACCGTGATGGTTGATGTGAAAGGCAGCAATAACATGCTTTATTTGCCATTAGATAAAATGATCCAGCATCAGCCTTCGATTCAACAACCTAATGTTCCTCAAAGCACAGCGGAACAGCCTGCTCAGACAGCGGTTGAAACACCACAACCTCCGGCTGTGCGAACTTCAACTCGCGGTCGTGATGTAAGGGGACGCTAATGACACAGAATAAAATATTGGTAACTCTGGGTGCATTATTGTTTATTGGCATGATGTGTATATTTACCGTCAATGAAACAGAAAAAGCCATTAAGTTTCGTTTAGGCGAGATCGTAAAAAACGATTATGAGCCTGGATTGCATTTTAAATGGCCGCTTATCAACAATGTAAAAAAGTTTGATAAACGTATCCAAACGATGGACGCCAAGCCTGAGCGTTTTTTAACCGCCGAAAAGAAAAACGTCATTGTCGATTCTTTCGTTAAATGGCGCATCGGTGACGTAACTACTTTTTATACGGTTGTTGCCGGTGATACCGATCAGGCTAATTTACGTCTCGATCAAATTGTTAAAGATGCTTTTCGTGGCGAATTCGGCAAGCGTAATATCAAGCAATTACTGTCAACGGATCGTCAGGTTATTCGTGAAGTACTGATCAAAAATGCCAAACCTCTTGCAGCAGACTTGGGTATGGAAATTGTTGATGTCCAAGTCATGCGCATCGATTTGCCTGACGAAGTCAGCAGTTCCGTGTTCCGCAGAATGGAAGCGGAGCGTGAGCGGGTTGCCCGTGAGTTCCGTTCGCAAGGTGCGGAAGCCGCAGAAAGAATTCGTGCCGATGCCGACAGGCAACGGGTTGTTACGATGGCAAACGCGTTTAGGGATGCGGAAATGCTGCGTGGTGAAGGCGATGCAAAATCTGCTGAAATCTACGCCAAAGCCTATGGCGCCGATACCGAGTTTTTCACTTTCTATCGCAGCTTGAATGCCTATAAAAAGACGTTTTCAAGTTCTAGCATGATGGTGCTTGATCCTGATTCCGACTTTTTTAGATATTTTAAACAGCAGAAATAGCCAAAGATAAGATTCCCAAGTTTTAGCTTGGGAACCAGTAACCAACGCTCCGCATGCGGGGCGTTTTGTTTGAGTGGACATACAAAACATGCAACAAAAAGACTCTTGGCTTTTGCCCGACGGCATAGAAGAGATTTTGCCGGAAGAGGCTAAGCATCTTGAAAGCTTGCGCCGTAAAATATTGGACACATTTGCCTGTTGGGGATATGAATTAGTCATTCCTCCGTTCATAGATTATCTGGATTCTTTATTGACCGGTTCAGGTCATGACCTGGAATTGCAGACTTTTAAACTGACCGACCAGATTAGCGGCGAAATGCTTGGGGTGAGGGCGGATATGACCCCCCAGGTTGCCAGAATAGATGCGCATAATCTCAATGCCGAATGGCCGACGCGCCTTTGCTATACCGGAACCATTTTGCATACCAAAGGCGATCCGCTCGAAAAAACAAGAAGCCCTATGCAGATAGGCGCCGAGCTATACGGTCATGACGGTAAGGAAAGCGATGTAGAAGTCATTCGCCTGATGCTGGAAATGTTGGCGATGAGCGGATTGCAAAATGTGCATCTTGACTTGGGTCACGTCGGCATTTATCGGGCGCTGTCAAAACAAGCTGGATTAAATGAAGTGCAGGAAGCTGAGTTGTTCGATGTGTTGCAGCGTAAGGCCAGGCCGGAACTTCAGGAATTGATGGTCAGCTACAGCATTGATGATGAACTGAAGACTATGTTCCTGAAACTGCCGCAATTGAATGGCGGCAAGGAAACCATTGCTAGAGCCAGAGATGTTTTATTGTCGGCTAATGGTGAAGTCAAAGAAGCTTTAGCGGATTTGGAAGCTATTGCGGATAAATTGACAGCCTGTTTTCCATCTCTACCGATCAGTTTCGATTTGGCTGAATTGCGTGGTTATCATTATCACACCGGCGTGGTTTTTGCTGCTTTCGTACCGACGGTAGGCAGGGAGATTGCCAGAGGTGGCCGCTATGACAATATCGGCGCCATTTTCGGACGCGCGCGCGCGGCGACTGGCTTTAGTGCGGACTTGAAAGTATTGTCGGTATTAGGCAAAGCCTCCTATCAAAAAGAACAGCAAGCTTTGATTTTCGCTCCATATGGGGACGATGCAACGCTACATGAAAAAATCAGGGATTTACGTGCCGAAGGACTGGCAGTTGTTCAACAACTGCCGGGACAAACCGGGACTGCGCAAGAACTTAAGTGCACATCCGTCTTAGAACAAGATCATCAAAATTGGGTCGTTAGGCCATTAGCAAGCTTGGAATAATTATGGGAAAAAATGTCGTTGTCATCGGTACCCAATGGGGTGACGAAGGAAAAGGTAAACTGGTTGATTTGTTAACGGAGCAGGCGGAAGCTGTGATCCGTTTTCAGGGCGGTCATAACGCAGGGCACACGCTGGTTATACAGGGAAAAAAGACGGTTTTGCATCTTATTCCCTCCGGCATCCTTCGGGAAAATGTGCAATGCATGATCGGCAACGGTGTGGTTTTATCGCCCGACGCCCTGCTGGAAGAAATTGAATTGTTGGAAAAAGCCGGTATTCCGGTGAGAAACCGCTTGCTGATCAGCGAAGCTTGCACACTGATATTGCCGGTTCATGTAGCCATTGACAAGGCGCGTGAATTAGCTAGAGGCAGCAAGGCGATCGGCACGACAGGTCGCGGCATAGGGCCTGCGTATGAAGACAAGGCAGCCAGAAGAGGCCTGCGCGCCGGAGATTTTTTAAATCCCGCGCTTTTCGCCGAACGGTTTAAAGAACTGGTCGAATACCACAACTTCATGCTGACCAATTATTATGATGCCGATCCAATCGATTATCAAACAGGTCTTGAAGAAGCGCTGAAGCTGGGCGAGCAAATCAAGCCGATGTTGACCGATGTGAGCGAGGTTTTATATAAATACCAAGATCAAGGCAAAAACCTGTTGTTCGAAGGCGCCCAAGGCGCTCTGCTCGATATTGATCACGGCACCTTTCCTTATGTGACGTCATCCAGTACTACCGCAGGCGGGGCCGCTACCGGAACCGGGATCGGACCTCTTGATCTTGACTATGTGCTGGGTATCACTAAAGCCTATTCGACACGCGTAGGTAATGGCCCATTCCCAACCGAATTGCATGACGCGAACGGCGATCATTTGGGTACGGTAGGGCATGAGTTTGGTGCTACCACGGGCCGTAAACGCCGCACCGGCTGGTTTGATGCGGTCTCCATGCGCAAATCCGCCAAAATGAACAGCCTGAGTGGTATTTGTTTAACCAAACTTGATGTGCTTGACGGCCTGGAAAAGGTCGGTATTTGTACCGCCTACAGGCTTAACGGTGTGATTACCGAAACTGCGCCTTTAGGTGCTGATCAATATGAGGAATGTCACGCGATCATCGAAGACATGCCGGGCTGGACGGGAACGACTGCCGGCGTAACCGATTTTGATGCGCTGCCTGATAACGCCAAAGCCTATATCAAGAGAATTGAAGAACTGGTCGGCGTTAAGATTGCTATTCTGTCAACCGGCCCGGATAGAGACGAAACAATAATCCTGGAACATCCGTTCGCTTGAACGGCTGTTGCCCAATTACCTGGAGATAACATGGCTGAAACAGTAGATGAGTTAACCGTAACATACGAAGATGGCGGTATTGAGACAGTCAAGGAACTGGACAAAAAAGTGCTGACCAAAGGCGCATGGGCTACGGTGATGTACCGTTATCAGGACTGGAATCGTGCTAAAGAAGAATACGGTCCCGATAAATACACCATTCGCCGTTACCAGAAGCAAAACGGTGAATACAAGCAAAAATCGAAGTTCAATATTTCCAGCAAAGATCAGGCGAAAGCCATTATCGAAGCGTTGGAAGATTGGGTTAAATTGGATTAATGTCAATGCAGGGCGCGCCGCGCGCGCCTTTTCAGATACTTGAATAATCTTGCTATTCTTTGGCGCGCACGGTACGCCCTACATCAAAGTTGGTAGCCCGATCCAGAACTTGAGCCAGCACATTCGTTATAATCGGTTTCTAAAATAACAAGCTGAGGATTCCACCCAGCACCGGACGTTCAAGGCATTCATGAGCAAAACCACCGCCCCTTCCGTTACCCGTATCGCCTTAGCCAGCTTCATCGGCACCGCTATCGAGTTTTACGACTTTTATATCTACGGTATGGCGGCGGCCTTGGTTATCGGCCCGGTATTTTTCCCCGGCAGCAACCCGACAACCCAAGCGCTCAGTTCCTTTCTTACTTTTGCTGTTGCGTTTCTTACCCGGCCTTTAGGTGCGACGCTGTTCGGGCATTTCGGAGACCGCATCGGGCGCAAGACAACCTTGGTCGCATCGCTGTTGGTCATGGGCGTTTCAACCACATTGATCGGCTTATTGCCGGGTTATGACGCTATTGGCGCATGGGCTCCGGCGTTGTTGTGCCTGTTGCGTTTTGGTCAGGGCATCGGCTTGGGCGGCGAGTGGGGTGGGGCAGCACTATTGGCGACCGAGAACGCCCCGGCCGGAAAGCGCGGCTGGTACGGCATGTTTCCCCAGTTGGGGCCGCCGGTGGGTTTTCTGCTGGCGACCGGCAGTTTTCTACTGCTGGCTCATTTTCTAAGCGAACAAGAGTTTAAAGACTGGGGTTGGCGACTTCCGTTTCTTGCCAGTTCGGTGCTGGTCGTGATCGGTTTGTATGTGCGTCTGGCCTTGGCGGAAACCCCAGTGTTTGCCAAAGTGTTACAGCAACACCAACAGGTCGGTCTGCCGCTTAAGGAAATACTTAAATCCCATGCCGCCCCGCTGGCGCTGGGAGCGATGGCGATGGTCGTCTGCTATGCGCTGTTCTATATTTCAACCGTGTTTTCGCTGAGCTACGGTACCACGACGCTTCAAATTCCAAGGCAGCAATTTCTCGGTATGTTATGCGTGGCTGTACTGTTTATGGCCGCAGCCACGCCGCTATCGGCATGGGCGGGTGATCGTTTCGGACGGCGACCCGTTTTGCTGGTTGCCGGAAGCTTGGCATTCCTGTCCGGTTTCTTGTTAAAGCCGATGCTGGAAAGCGGCTCGCCGTTAATGATTACCGCTTTCCTGTCATTGGAGCTGTTCCTGATGGGAGCCACCTTCGCGCCGATGGGAGCCTTGCTGCCGGAACTGTTTCCGTCCGAGTTACGTTATACCGGTGCGGGAACGGCCTATAACTTAGGTGGCATATTGGGCGCTTCGTTTGCCCCTTATATCGCGCAACGGTTGGTAAGCGAAGGAGGATTAGACTGGGTTGGCGGCTATGTGTCATTGGCTGCGGCTATTAGCCTGCTTGCAGTGTATTTGATGCGGGAAACTCGAGATAATCGATGGGTATAAGGCGCAGAATCTAGTGATGTAGCTCATATGAAGTGGAATCCCATTACACGAGTTACCTACGGGCTATTGGCTGGCTTCTCAAAGTTTTTGTTTTAATTAAACGCATCGGTTTATTAAAGTAATAGCGGTATATTTTAAAATAAGGCAACATCAATGGATGTTCTATTTTTCTTGAAAGAACGAACCAAATTTATTCGCCAGTTTTATACGACAACATCCACGCCATACATTGAGCGGATCGAAAAAATTTATGCAGGGGAAGAGCCATTTGTCCCGTCATACAATGAAGACGATGAAGGTGAGTTTTATGCAGACTTGGCTGAAGCAAATGATTCTCTTTGTGTGATTGGATATTCCTGCGTTTCAATGCTGTCTACAGCATTAAAACTTTATTTTCAGTCATGGGAAAAAGAAGCAATCGGAATTGTAGGCGAAGATAAAAAGAGAACAAAAATAGATCAGAAATATAAAGACTATTGGAGAGAAAGAAACGAATCGTTCAAAAAAGGTGCCCTACATGGATATAGATGGGTTTTTTCATATCATCTAAATATTGATTTTGATGCTAGTCCAGCATGTCTTGTTAAGCTTGAGGATATTTTTCTTTCGCGGAATAAAATTGAGCATCCCCCGTCGATTACTAACTTAAAAACATATTACGGAGATTCTGATTTAGATAAATTGCAAAACAACCCCTTCTTTATTGATGAGGGGGAGATTGATCCTTTTGTTGAGACAGATGAAGAAAAAAAGTTCTGGTATAAGTGGTTTAATTTGCATGTTTCCGAGGAAAAGTTGTTCATGGCAATTTCAGAGGTGGAATGTTTCTCAGAATGGCTGGATAACGAGATTAAGACAGTTAAGGGTTGGGCAGAATGAGAATTCTCCAAGCAGGGATCCCCCGTCTTGCCTAAAATGAAACGAAATACGGGAACGTGATATAAACTCTTCCAAATTCTCCGGGGCTACCTTACCCACTCAATCACACAATAAATTAAGGAGATCGTATGTCTGGTGAAACTACCGGCGCAGTGCGCACCGTGCTTCGGCTTGAGGGCTTGTGTGTACTCGTTGCGGCTTCCGTCGCCTATTCAAAATTCGGTCTTGGCTGGGGAACGTTCGCGCTGTTCTTTCTTACGCCGGACATTTCTTTTCTCGGTTATCTCGCAGGCCCCAAGGTTGGCGCTATTAGCTACAATTTAGCGCACTCCTATATTGGGGCAGTTGTTTGCTTGGCGGCTGGCGTTATGCTTCCGGCCCCGACTATTCTTTGTATCGGCCTTATCTGGTGCGCCCATATCGGTTTTGACCGTGCACTCGGCTACGGGCTTAAGTATTCAGCCGGTTTTGGTTTTACTCATCTTGGCCGTATCGGGCGATTTCCTGCAATGATGTCCGGCGCTGAAGTTAAACAGGGCTCGGGCGAATAGCTTTTGGTCAATAAAAACAATCAACAGCATGAGTTTGTGAGAAACAAAGGATTGGCGATTAATTATTTCTGTGCCTGGGATGGGGAAACCTTAGTGCTTAATATTCTGGGCCAACCCAGCGCCAAACAGGATGCTATCGGCAAGGTTAAAGGCAAGCAGCTTAAAATCAGTGTCACGGCAGCGCCTGTGGCGGGCAGGGCAACCGATCATATGGTCCGGTTCCTGACCAAGGAATTTGGCGTGGCAACCAAGGATATTGAAGTTGTGTTCGGCAGGTTCAATGTCAATAAACAGCTGCGGATTAAATCGCCCAAACATCTACCCACTGTTATTAACAAACATTTATCTCAACAAGCATAGAATAAGCTTCTTTTCTTACTCTGTAGCGAGGAAACTAAATATGAAAGGCAGTTGTTTATGCAAAGCAATTGAGTACGAAATCGACAGCATTGATATGCCTGTTGTTCACTGTCATTGCAGGACTTGCCAAAAAGCTCATGCGGCTTCGTTCGCCACAACTGCCGGTGTAATGAGTGAGCATTTTCGCTGGCTGAAAGGCGAGGAAAAACTTTCCTCTTTCGAGTCTTCTCCGGGAAAGTTACGCTATTTCTGTTCGCTGTGCGGTTCTCATCTGGTGGCGGCCCCCTGCGTCAGACTAGTTGTCGCCTCAAATTTTCAGAATCCGTAAAATTTGA
>NZ_DAIUEH010000025.1:0-79079 GCF_036845245.1 Methylobacter sp. | reverse complement strand
ACTAAAATAGTATGCGTCATATTTTCAAAAATACTTTCACAGTCTCTGGAGCTTGAGAATGAGCAAAACTTGCTATAATACAACCCCATTATCGGCATGGCTTATAGGCTCTCTATAACAAGGGTGCAGCTTATTAGCCGGATGCCGCTTTGGACGAGCTATCAGTAATATAGGCCTGCGCAAGAGCCTTGAGAAGATGTTGGGATCAGGCCCTGCGCGGGACTTAAAAATAATAATTAATTCCTATATATACAATATTCAAGGAGAAGACGTTGACTTTCACTAACCGCTTATTTGGAAAATTATTCTCTTCCGAACCACAGACAAAACAAACCCCATCAACGCCCGTATCTGTACCTGAAACTCAAGTATTATCCAGTATTGCCGCTCAGCCCAAAATCACACCGCCGGCTAAAAAAGACATGAATGATAAAGATTGCCGGCTATTGGGAGATAGTTTCAGCGATTTTTTATTAGAGGTCAGCATACAAGACGAATTGCCTCCCAATGAAGCCGAGCTCTCGATTATCAAAAAATTAGAGCAATTTATGGCGGGCGATATTCCCGACTCAGCCGTTCCGCGCCTGCCGGCAGTGGGCATGATGTTGATAAAAGAACTAGCCGATAAAAACGTTACCCAGGAGTGCATACTGGATCATCTGAAGCAGGATCCCGCCATTACCTTGGAAGTCTTGCGTATGGCGAATAGCCCATCGTTTCGCGTAGGGCAAGAGCCTATCGAGAATCTCGATAGGGCAGTGCTGATGCTTGGCTTTAATACCTTGAGGATGGTGATCAATGTGGTTTTATTCAAAGACATGATGAATATACCGCCGATTTATTTCAAAATGTACGGTCAATACCTTTGGAAACATTCCGTGGATTGTGCTCAAGCTTGCCAGACATTATCAAGGCACTCCGGTACAGCCGACCCGTTTAATGCCTATATTGTGGGATTGTTGCACGATGTCGGTAAGTTGATCATCTTTCGCTTATTAGTCGATACCTTGCGTAAAAACCCCGATATCAACCCGCGAGGCTGCGTTTTTTCCAATATTGTCAGTCAACACTCTATGGAGCTGTCTATTAAAATGGCCAGGCAGTGGGATATGCCGGATTATTTATTACTGGCGTTTGAGGAACAGATTAATGAAAAGTCCTATGGCGAATGTTCAACTTATGGATTTATTCTAAAACAGGCGAATGCAGCCGCAGAATTTAAACTTATCGCCGAAACTTCGGTAAAGGACCAAGCAAAGCTGGAAGAATTGCTTGAGCGCTATAGTATGCCGGTGCAGTTACTGCAGACTGCTTTTCCTAAAGAATCAGAGGTTTTTCTCGCATTGCTAGACAGTTGAACAGTCTTTAGATCAATAGCTGTTCAATTGTAGAAACCACAACACTCAACTAACGTGACTCTCCTCAAAACCGTAAAACGCGCCTTGAAATTTTTCCGCATCGGTCTGGCAGCCAAAAAACTTCAGCGTAGCCAAGGCGAGACCGAACGTTTACTCGCCAAACGCGCGCTTGCCGGGCTATTTGCCGACGCGCGCGGCATCACTATGAAAGTCGGCCAGTTATTTGCGGGTACCGATGGTGCGACGCCTTTCCAGGAACTCGTTGAAGGCATAGAGCCGTTGCCGTTGAAAGCCATGCTTCCCGTGCTTGAAGAAGAACTCGGGCAGCCGGTCAAAAACGTTTTCCGCTCTATCGATCAAGCCATCGCGGCCGCCTCCCTCGGACAAGTGCATCCAGCCGTACTTAAAAACGGCGACAAGGTCGCGGTAAAAATTCGTTATCCCGACATTGGCGATGCAGTCGATGCCGAATTACGTCTTGTCGGCCTAATGCCCGGCGTCGGGCCGGTTAATCGCTGGGGCTTTGATCTTGATGCGTATAAAAAAAGCCTGCGCGACAACATGCGGCGCGAGCTTGATTACCGATCGGAAGCCCAAAGACAGGATTATTTTGGCCGGACTGTCCAGGTTACAGGGCTGGAAGTTCCAAAAGTGTATATGGATTTATGCCGCGAACGCGTTTTGGTGCAAAGCAGGGCAGAGGGCGTGTTGATCGACAAGATCGGCAGCTGGCCGGAACAGGATCGGCGAGCTATCGGTCAAACGTTGATGATGACGCTGTTTAAAAGTTTGTTCGTTGCGGGCGAAGTGCATGGCGACCCGCATCCCGGCAATATTTTTTATAGCCGTAATGAAAGCGCCCAGCCGCAAGTTACATTGCTCGACTACGGTTGCACTATTACCATTGCCGAACAACGCAGGCTGGCGCTACTCAAGTTGATTGTCGGTTGTCGCGAACGGAACCCTACCAAACCGCTGGACTGTTTTGCGGCGCTGGGTTTCGACAGTAAAAAATTGCTCCCGATCAGCGGTTCGTTGCCTGCGTTATGCCAGATATTATTCCGGCCTTTTCTGTTGAATCATGCGTTTGATCCCGAGCAGTGGCAATTAGGCCAGGCAGTTAACGACCTGCTCGGCGATTACCGGTGGTGGTTTCGGTCAGCCGGACCTTCCGACCTGTTTTTACTGATGCGCGCCTTTCAGGGGTTGATCCAGCAATTGCAACAGCTGGACGTTAAGCTGCCGTGGTGGATTCTATTGCAACAAGCGGTCGGCCCTGAACTTATCCAACAGGCTTTAGCTTATCAACTGCCCGTCATCCAGCATGAACCGTCAGTTCATGCGTTGAGCTTCGATCAGCAAGCAACCATGCTTTGCGTGCGCGTCAGCGAAAACGGCGAACAGCGTGTTGCAGTTAAAATGCCTGCCGAAGCGGTGCTGGATTTGGAACACCTCATTCCCGAAGACGTTTTGGAACGCATTAAAGAAGCGGGAAAAATCGATCTAAAACAGTTGCGTGATTCAATCCGCGCCAACGGCATTATCCCTCAACAACTGTTTGTTTTCGACGACGGCAGTAAAACCTATAGAGTGTGGCTGGAGTAAGGTCATTATGAGAATTCCAATTCCAGTGATCGGGTAAACGTCAGAAAACGTCCCTTAAACGGCTCGCCGTTTTCGATGAAACTGTTGGCGCGCCGGGTCGTGTAGTCATAACCCAGTCCGGTCATTTCCCGGCAAAAACCGACACGGTTGCCGCGATCCGGGTCAACGATAATGACTTGGGCAGAGGGCGCTGCATGACGATCGATGAATGCGGCGAGCTGGCCGGGCTGCTGTCGTTCATAAAGAACATCGCTGCCGATGATCAGGTCGAACTGGCCCAGTTCAGGGTTAGCGCTCTCCCAGTTTCCTGTTTGGTATTTCAGCGGTCCCAGTTTATTCAGCAGAAGATTCTCTTTCAGAAAAGCCTGGCTTAAGGGATGCCAATCGCTGACGGTCATGTCCCCGGCTCGGCGATGGATGACCAAACTCGCCAAGGCGAGACCGGCGCCGATTTCAAGGATGCGCTTTCCGGTCAGGTCAAAGGTATGCATGGCTTCTGCAAGAATCCGGGCTGACGGCCAGATATGACCGAATAGCGACCAACTGGCGGATGAAATACCGGCGAGTTCAGCTTCGCCTTGGGGATCGGAATATTGCTGAAGGTTTAACAGGGAACGAATCAGGTAATCCGTACCGCCAACGGTGGCGGTCTGGTATTTGACATGGTAACCGGGCATAGTGATTTCTTCTCATAGGGGAACGGGTTGTGCATCAGGAAAATGTTCTGATCGAACGGGCACAAAACTTCATGAGAAGAGGCATACAGGCCGAAAAGGCACTCGCGGGGGGCACCCCGAAGTCCGGTTTGGGAGGAGGGCATGCCAAAGAGCTGCGTCTAGCATAACAGAGCCGGGTAGCTTGGGTTGCTTTTTTTCGCAATTCAACGCATTGGTGCAGTGAATATTTTAAAATGTTTCAGTATGTTATATCGTTAAGACGACATTAGCTTAAAGCTCTGGAAAGAGCAAAAAATTGGGTTGAATAAGGTTTGCCGAATGATAGAGACGAAACTTCGCGAATATGAAAACTTTCACATTGTGCTATGGCTGTTGAAGGATACCTGTTGGCTGATGGAATGGAGACTGGAAGGTATTTTCATGATCGTGCCGACGGTTGCGGCGGCTTTTCATATTACCTGGCTGGGACGAAAAAACACCGCAAACCTGTTTCATAACTTAGCCGTCAGCAGCTGGATATGCGGCAATGCGGTTTGGATGATCGGGGAGTTCTTTTTCGACGATAGCTTTAGACCCTTTTCGAAAGTTTTTTTCGGTATCGGTTTTGCGTTTCTCGCGGTTTATTATTTTGGCGTGCTGCCGAAAGAAAAGCGTGTGCAGGGATGAGCTCGTGCGGAAATTTTTCGCTTTGGCTTAGCCAAGATTTTATTGATAAATAGCAATTTCAGTCAGGCTGTCGGCATCGAACAAAGGCACAATATGACCCTAATTGAGGGGGCGGCTGCTGTGAGTGAGGAATCGACAAAGTCATATACGAAGAAGATCGATAGAGTGTGCAATTATATCAGCGAGCACCTCGATGAAGACTTATCCGTTGATAGACTAAGCCAGGTTGCAAATTTTTCCAAGTATCACTTTCACCGGCAATTTGCTGAATATACCGGTATTAATGTTGCTAAATTCATCTTGATGATGCGATTGAAACGCGCATCCTATCAGCTTGTTTTTAACGAGAACTACCGGATTATCGACATTGCAATGGATGCAGGTTTTGAAAATCCAGAATCGTTTTCCCGCGCATTTAAAAATATCTTCGGACAAACGCCCTCTCAATTCAGACAGCAACCTGAATGGAAATCCTGGAACGAAAAATATCAATTTCCAACTATTGAGAGGAAACAAAACATGAACATACAAGTTATTGACTTTGATGAAACCAAAGTTGCTGTATTAGAGCACCGCGGAGCGCCGGAATTACTTAATGATTCGGTAAGCATTTTTATCGAATGGCGGAAGCAAAGTAAATTGTCCCCGGTTACAACCAGTCAAAGCTATGGTGTCGCTTACGATGACCCCAAGACGACAGAACCCGAAAAGTTCAGATTCGATATTTGCGGTTCGGTCAAAACAGATGTGCCGTCTAATTCTCAACGGGTTATAAACAAGATCATTCCCGGCGGCCGTTGCGCGTTAATCCGGCATTTAGGTTCTCGCGAAGAGATGGATGATAAAGTGCGTTACTTGTATAGGGAATGGTTGCCGACTAACGGTCAGGAGCTTCGCGATTTTCCCTGCTTTTTTCACTATGTAAACCTGTTTCCGGAAGTTGCGGAACATGAGTTGATTACGGATATTTACTTGCCGTTGAAATAAGGTGATGTAGACCGGAAACGCCTGTTCTTGCTGACGCTTGAACCAGCTTATTCCGGCCTACGGAACTACAAACTTTAAAAACCGCCAAGAATAGGCGCGTCCCTTTAAGTGGGATGTTATGTAACTCGACAGCAGATTGCTGCGCTTTCATTGAATCGAACTTGATAGGCACTAAGCTTGCAAACAGCTACGCGCCATCCGGAATTTCCGGCTCGACTAGATTTGCAAGCAGCGACAATGATTCCTGCCAGCCAAGGTAGCAGAATTCGACCGGTATTGCTGACGGAATCCCTTGCTGAGTTATCGTCAGCTCAGTTCCGCAAGCGACCTCTTTTAGCGAGACTGTGACCTGCATCTCGCCCGGCATATTGGGGTCATCAAACTGGTCGGTATATTTAATCAGTGTATGAGGAGTGAGCTCGGTGTATTTGCCACCGAAAGAATGGCTCTTGCCTGTGCTGAAGTTGGTGAACGACATTCGATAGCCGCCCCCAACTCTTGCGTCCATGTGATGAACCTTGCCGGTGAATCCATGTGGCGGAAGCCACTTCACCTTCGCGTCGGGATCGAGAAATGCCCGATAGACACGCTCGGGCGTCGAGCGGAGCACACGGTGAAGGTGGACAGTGTTGGTTAGTTCGGACATAGTCGGATTCTCCTGTGAAAGGGGCTGTGGATTGTCAGTGCTTGGTAGAATTATCTTGAGTTGCCAAACAAACGTTAAGTAAATATCTTCAAAACATTGGAGTAGGCTGGAATAAGACCAGCAAGCGCGTAGTGCGAGATGGCGTTTCCGGCGAGTTTGGGAGGTGTTTGCCGGAAACGCCAATTCTCGCTTTCGCACGAACTGGTTTATTCCGGTCTATGGGAATAACTATATTCGTTAGGCCTTGCGTCCCCAATCAGCCGGAGGGTAGCGAAGGTCGTTAACATGTTTTTCCCATAGCGATATTTTGTCATCAACTCCGTTCCTCGATTTTTCCTTTGCCATAATTATTGAAATATGATGAGCTTCAATAGAAGCAGTTTCGACCGGTTTATCACATGAAAGTTTTAGCCAGTTTTCAACACTTTTAGTATTTATGATTCCGCCTTGAAACCCACTTGTAACTTTGACGAGACTAATGCCGAGAGAGTTGATTGATTGAATAATGTCAGGAAAGAATGTCTCAACTGTTTTTGGAATCATCATTAACTCAGGAATTCCACAAAACGAATAATCTTCTTTTTTACCCCATGCACTCATCAAAAATTTTTCAAGCGAAGGCATTTTATTCGATGGAGAAATATCCGCAAAAAATAAGCCAGAACAATGATCTCTGACAATGTAGTGAACAAGGTGAGTTCTATTGCTTGCGTGAACATTATCCAAACGAACTTCCATTGGCTTGTGTTGGTATTTTATTTTGCCATCCTTTGTAGCGTAAAAATGTTTCGATACGCTCACTGTGAGCTGGTGCACATGGTTCGGATATTCTGATCTGTAATGTTTCATCTTGAGCTACGCTTTCTGCGGCAGTTTGGGAAGTGTTTGCCGGGAACATCATTTCTCACTACCGCTCGAACTGGTTTATTCCGGCCTACATGACTTAAAAATTTCTTGGCTTAGCTAGGCGGGAATAAGTCTATTTGGTCAGGTATATTTTATGCCCGACATCAACGCTAATGGCAGTGATGCTCTTGCACCCACTCTTTTAAAGCAGCATCAATACGCGATTGCCAGCCTTTGCCGGTTGCTTTAAAAACGGCCAGCACATCAGGCGATAGTCGAATAGTAATACGTTCTTTAGTGACTTCGGCTTTAGGTCTGCCACCCACGCGCAATAGTGGTTTAACGTCTTTCCATTCCGCTTCGGTTAAAGGCAAGGCGTCAGGATCAGACAAAGCTGCGGCGGTAATGTCAGCATCTTCTTCGTCGGTGGGGATAAGTGTGCCGGGCTTAAGTGTTGGCATAACGTTTAACCTCTCGTTGGTTGGCTTTTCTTAAACTGATAATACGGCGCTCATCAGCATGATCAACAAACACCACGCAAAATAGTCGTTCTTTGATGTAACCTAATCCGATCATACGCGGTTCCTGATAATCATGCCTGACATCCAGCCAAGTAACTGCGCTATTCCATTCAATCAAGGCGGCATCAGCCAAAGAAAAACCATGTTTGTGAATATTGCTGGAATTTTTAGTGATGTCAAAAATGATGTTCATGGTTATTGTATGTACAAAAACTTGGTTAGTCAAACGGGGGGGCAACAACCTTCCCAATCAACTCCCCCAACTTAACCGTCTTTTCCGCTTTAAACTCGGCATCCCACTCCGCCTTATCCTTGCCGAACAAAACAATAATCGTAGAGCCCATATTAAACCGTCCCATTTCTTCACCGATTTTCAACGTAGGTGCATCATCGCCATATTGCCAATTTTGCACTGTGGTAACGCTCGGCGGCGTAACCACGCCATGCCAGACGGTTTCCACGCTGGACACGAAGATTGCGCCGACCAGCACCAAAGCCATCGGGCCTATTTCGGTGTCGAATATCGCTGCGACGCGCTCGTTTCTGGCGAATAATCCGGGCAAGGAATTGGTGGTAGCCGCGTTGACGCTGAACAAACGGCCGGGGATATGCACCATTTCCCGCAAGGTGCCTGTTAGCGGCATGTGCAGGCGGTGATAGTCTTTGGGCGACAGGTAGATGGTGGTGAATATGCCGTTGTTAAACGGTTCGGCGCGGGCTGCATCGCCGCCCAGCAAATCGGTTGCGGTAAAGCTTTTGCCTTTGGCCTGGAAGATTTGACCGTCGGTAATATCTCCGGCTTGGCTGACTGCGCCGTCGGCAGGGCAGACGATCGCATTTGTTTGGCTGCTGAACTGTCTAACGCCGGGTTTTAGTTCGCGAGTGAAAAAGTGGTTAAAGCTCTTGTAGGCATTGATGTCCTGCTCCAGCGCTTCATCCATGTTGACGCCGTAATGCTTGATGATCTGATTGATGAACAGGTTTTTAAAGGCTTTGTTTTCGCAGTGGGTCAGTTTGCTCATCATGCTGGACAAGGCGTGATGAGGCAATACGTATTGAGGCAGGGTGGTCAGGGCTTCTTTAAAGTTCATGGTTTGTAATTGTCGGGTGTCTTGCCGCTTAAAAAATACGCAAAAGCGATAATTTCCGCGACGGCAACATAGAGTTCATTGGGGATTTCATCGCCTAACGGAATCTGGGCCAGGATTCTTGCCAGTTCCGGCTCGGTTTGCAGCGGTATTCCGTGATGTTCGGCTATTGCTAAGATTTGTTCTGCGGTAAGACCTGATCCTTTGGCGGTAACCTTGGGCGCGTTTTTGCCGTCGTATTTTAATGCGACGGCAATGTCCGAGGTGTAATAGGTCTTAGCCATGATGCCTTACGGCAAGGTTACCAATTCCGGTGCTTGCCAATCGGGGTTTCTGTGTTCCACGACGACGGTGGTGTAGATGCCGCCGCGCACATTGAACTCGGCGCGGATACGCATGAAATTAGGCGCTATGGCTTTAACGATGTCATCAAGGATTTCATTGGTGACGGCTTCATGGAATGCGCCTTGATCCCTGAATGCCCACATATACAGCTTAAGCGCTTTGAGTTCTACGCATGATGCGCCCGGTACGTATTCGATCTGGATGGTGGCGAAATCCGGTTGGCCTGTTTTTGGGCACAGGCAAGTAAACTCAGGTATATCAATGCGGATGGTGTAATCGCGGCCCGGTTGCGGGTTGTCAAAAGTTTCCAGATCTTTGCTTGGTTGTGTTGTCATTTTTTGCTTATATATGAATGAGATGTATAAAAAATTCGATACTAGGCTAATTATCGTTAATAATAGCCGGTCATTTTAATGCAACTGTTGAGATATTCATACCAGTACTATGAAACTGGAAAAAATCAAGCTTTCAGGTTTTAAATCCTTTGTTGATCCAACGGTCATACCGATTAGCGGTAATTTGACCGCCATTGTAGGGCCGAACGGCTGCGGTAAATCCAACATTATTGATGCGGTGCGCTGGGTGATGGGCGAAAGCTCCGCCAAGCATTTGCGCGGCGGTAGTATGGCCGATGTGATTTTTAACGGTTCGTCGGGGCGTAAACCGGTCAGTACGGCTTCGGTCGAGCTGGTTTTTAATAATACCGACAGCAAGCTCGGCGGCGAATATTCCCAATACGATACGATTGCAATTAAGCGCCAAGTCAGTCGCGACGGTACCTCGGTGTTTATGCTGAATGGTTCGCGCTGCCGCCGTAAAGACATTACCGACATATTTTTAGGTACCGGTTTAGGTTCCAGAAGTTATGCGATCATCGAGCAGGGCACGATTTCCCGGATGGTTGAAGCCAAGCCCGAGGATTTAAGGGTTCATATCGAAGAGGCGGCGGGCGTATCCAAATATAAGGAACGCCGTAGCGAAACCGAAACCCGGATGAAACATACCCGCGAGAACCTTGAGCGGCTTGACGATTTGCGCGACGAAGTTGAAAAACAAATCAAGCATCTACAAAAACAAGCCGAAAAAGCCGAAAAATATACCGAGCTTAAAAAGCAGGAACGCCAATTCAAGCTGGAGCTATTGGCGATGCGCTGGAATACTTATCATCAGGCCGCGAAAAAGCTGGATGAAAGATTGCAGGAAGTGGCTCACGAGCATAATCGCTTGTTTGTCGAGCTGCGCGACATCGATAACACCATCGAAGCCAAGCGCGCCGAGCATAAGACCCAGCAACAGCAGACTAACAGCTCTCAGGGCGATTATTACCAGATTGTCGCCGAGGTCAGCGGCCTGGAGCAGACCATCAAGCACAGCGAAAGCAGCCGCGAACAAACTACAGTCGAAATCAATCGTTTGCGTCAACAGGCCGATCAGTCGTTAAAAGAACTCGAAGCCGATGTGCAGCAGTTGGAAGAGATTAAAGAAGCTTTGTTTGAAGCGGAAGAAGCGTTGATTGTTGCCGAAGAAAGACAGGAAGACGTTTTATACAATCAACAGGAAATGCAGCAGCAAAAAAGTTCCTGGCAGGAGCAATGGGAAACGTACCGGACGACCAGCTCAAGCTATAAAGAGCAGGCCGAGGTGCAGCGGGTAAAAAACGTACAGCTGGAAAACCAGAACCGCCAGTTGCAAATCCGGCTGGATAAGTTGCAAAGCGAGCGCAGTGAGCTGGAATCGAGCGACTTGCAAAGCGAGATTGAATCGCTGGACGCCGGCATCGAAATCATCGAGGAACAGCGCTCGGAGCTTCAGCAGCAACTTGAAGACCTGCATCGGCAGATTCGCGAACAGCGGCAACAGATCAAGCAATATCATGATGCGCTGCATACGCGCCGCTCGGAAATGCAAAGCGTAAAAGGCAAAATCACCTCGCTGGAATTATTGCAGCAGCATGCGATGGGTAAGGATAACAAGCATCTGAGCGCATGGTTGTCGTCTGTGGATTTGGCCGAAAACCGGCGTCTGGCCGAGTTTTTGGATGTGCAGGCAGGCTGGGATAAGGCGGTTGAAACGGTACTCGGCAGTTATCTTGAGGCGATTTGTATAGAAAGCGCCGACCAGGTTATTCCAGGCTTGCAGCGTTTGACGGATGAATCGTTGATGTTGGTTGAGACCCGGTTTGTAGGGGCGACTTCAGTCGCCCAGCAGGCGGAATGGGCGAATGAAGTCGCCCCTACAAAATTACTGGATAAAGTAAAGGCGCCGTGGGATTTGAGCAATTTGCTGGCCGGCGTTTATTGCGTTGATGATGCCGAAATGGCAAGAACGTTATCCGCTCAACTCAAAGCGCACGAATCGGTCATCACTCCGGACGGCACTTGGTTCGGTTCCGGCTGGATAAAAATCATACGCGCCAAAGACAGCAAAACCGGTGTGTTGCAGCGCGAAAAAGAGTTACGCCTGCTAAAACAGCGCCAGGAAGAGCTGCATATCGAAATTGAAGCTTTTGAGGACCAACTGGAAAACGTTGAAACCGGTTTGAAAGATGCGGAAGTCACGCGCGAATCGATTCAACAACAAGATAATAGTCTTGGCAGTGAATTGTCGGTAAAAAGCGCAGAGTTCAGTGCGCACTCCGCCCGGCTGGAACACCAACAGCGCCGTCTGGAGCAGGTTTGTAACGATATTGACGATATTAGCCGCGAGGTCGCGGAAAATGCGGAGACGCTTGCCGAATCCCAGATGTTGCAGGAGCAGGCCGAGCAGGTCATGGTTGAGCAGGAGCAAAAAAAGCAGAGTCTGGAAGCATCGAATCAGGCATTGCAATCCGAACAACAGCGCATCGATCAGTCTGTCAATGAAGCCCGACAGCAGGTTTACAGCATCAAAGCACAAATTGAATCGCTGCGTTCTTCCGAAGCTTTAACCGGCAAACAGCTGGAGCGTTTGCGGCTGCAACATCAGCAGTCGGTTGAACGCATCGCCGAGCTGGAGCTTAATCTGCACCAAACGCTGACGCCGATGGACGAGGAAAAAAAGCAGCTGGACCAGATGATTATCGATAAGGAACAATTGGAGACGCGCTTGAAAAAACAACGCCAGCTTCAAGACGACCTTGAAGCCGAAATAACCCGTTTATCCGAACAACATATCAAGACGCAACGGGCCTTGGAAAAGCAAAAAGAAGCGTTGGACACGATCCGTTTTGAGTTGCAGGAAAGCAAGGTACGTCAGCAAACCGTCAACGAACAGCTTAAAGAAATCGATGCGGATGTTGAACAGGTGCTGCAAAAATTGCCGGAACAGGCCGAAGAAAACAGTTGGAAAAGAACGGTCGACGACTTATTGGCTCAAATCGAAAGATTAGGTACCATTAATCTGACAGCTATAGAAGAATACAAGGCGCAATCCGAGCGGATGAGTTTTCTTAACGAACAACATGCCGATTTAGTCGAGGCATTGCAGACCCTGGATCAGGCGATCAGCAAGATCGATAAAGAAAGTCGGCTGCGCTTTAAAGAAACATTCGATAAAATAAACGCCGGCTTGCAGGAAAAATTTCCCAAGTTATTCGGCGGCGGTCATGCTTATCTGGAATTGACCGAGCAGGATGAGCTGGAATCGGGCGTAAATATTATTGCCAGACCGCCCGGTAAGAAAAACAGCTCCATTCATTTGTTATCGGGTGGAGAGAAAGCGTTAACAGCGGTCGCCTTGGTGTTCTCGATTTTCGAGCTCAATCCGGCGCCTTTTTGTTTGTTGGATGAAGTCGATGCACCCTTGGATGATGCTAATGTTGGACGGTTTTCAAAGATGGTAGAAGAAATGTCGGCATCGGTACAGTTTCTGTATATTTCCCATAACAAAGTCACTATGGAAATTGCAAAACAGCTGGCAGGTGTTACTATGAAAGAGCCGGGCGTGTCCCGGATGGTCGCAGTTGATATTGAAGAAGCAGTGAGTCTGGCGGAAATCTAATGGATAAAGAAATTTTAAGAATTGTAATTATTGCAACCGGTATGGTTGTAGTTATCGGCATGCTGATTTGGGCATATATAAAAGATAAGAAAGCTCAGGAAGAGTTGGAGTTTTATGATGACGCTGACGATCAATCGTTAACGGCGGATGATACTCTTGACGATTTTGATATTGCTCCGCTGGGGGCGGCTAAAAGTAATGCCGGTGCTCATCATGCTCATGACAAGTCGGATCGTTATTATGACGAAGACGATGAAGAGGACTACTATGAAGCGGACGACGACGTAGAGCCGCCGCCACGTGCCGCCGCGCCGGCGATTATCCAGTTCAGTATTATTACCAAGGCAGACGAAGATTTTAACGGCGTTGATTTGGTCGAAGCTTTTGAAATGGTCGGGCTAGAATACGGCAGTTTAAAAATATTCGAACGCCTGGACTCTAACCGGCTGGTCGATTTCGGCGTTGCCTGTATTGTAGAGCCGGGCACTTTTCCTGATAAGGATTTGGACAAGTTTTACTGCCCCGGCATCGTGTTTTTTATGCAGCCCGAAGCATTGGATGATGCACCGGCCGTTTTTGACGACTACATAGAAACGATCAGCTTGCTGGCCGAAAAACTGGATGGCGTGATTCTAGACCATAGAAGGCAACCGTTAACTGAAGCGACCGTTCAAGCTATTCGGCATAGTTTGTGAATTTTTAGGGTTATAGGGTAGCTTTCTATACATCAACTTAAGGATGGAGTGCAGGCTTCGCCTGCAAATCATCAGATGCATTGCCGGTGGGCAAGCAAAGCTTGCACTCCTAGATTATATGGAAGACAGCCTTGTGGGGTATGCGCAGCATACCCTACGAATTTATCTATTTGCATCCACCTGTTCATATTATTCAAATGCCATCCCTTAGCGATACCCAGTTAGAGCTTCTTAAACAAGCCGATCTTGAACCGACCCATTTATCCCCTGAGCTTATCGCTCAAATCGCAACGCAGGCCGATCCTAAGCAACTGAACGATGACCGTCTGCTTGAGTTTTTGCAAATATGTAACGCCCTGTATCGCGGCGGTGAACCGCTTATCTCTGATGCGGATTATGACTTTGTGTTTCTCGCGGAACTGCAAAAACGCCATCCTCATCACCCGTATTTAGAAACCGTCGAACCGGAAGTCATCGCTGTCGGCAAGACTGTCGCGTTGCCGGAACCGATGTTGTCAACGGAAAAATCCTATACCCGAAGCGGCATTGAAAAATGGCTGGCCCGGCTGGAAAAAGCCGCCAAAGACCTTGATGTGGATTTTTCCACGTTGATGATCAGAGCCACGCCGAAGCTGGACGGCTATGCGGCTTACGATGACGGAAAAATACTGTACACGCGCGGCGACGGCCGTAAAGGCACCGATATTAGCCGGGTTTTCGAGCGTGGCCTGATCGTCGGCGGCAACGGCGAACGAGGGCAGGGCGCCGGTGAAGTCGTGGTCAGCCAAACTTACTTCAATACCTATCTGGCCGACTATTTTGAAAATTCTCGGAATTTTCAGGCCAGCATCATTAAAGAAAAAGAGCTGGAACAACATGCGCTGGAAGCCATACAGAATCATGCCGCCGTGTTTTTTCCGTTCTCCCAGTTGCCCGCCTGGCAAGGCACTGCGGCTGAGCTGCTGGCCGATTTCGACCATGTCGTCAAAAGCGTCTATGCCTTGGTCGATTACGATGTCGACGGCGTGGTTTTCGAGCTGGTCGGCAATGAGCAGATAAAAAAACATCTGGGCGCAACGCGGCATCATCACCGCTGGCAGATTGCTTATAAAAACAATGTGGAAACCGCCGAAGTGATCGTGCTGAGCGTGATTCCGCAAACCTCCCGTTCCGGCCGGGTTAATCCGGTTGCCGAGCTGACGCCGACCAAACTCAGCGGTGCGATGATTTCCAGGGCGACCGCGCATCATTACGGCATGGTCAGGGAACTGGGCATCGGTGAAGGTACGTTGATTGAATTAACGCGCTCAGGTTTGGTGATACCCAAAATCGAGCGGGTCATTATTCCTAAAGAACCGCAAATTCCCGATCATTGTCCCAGCTGCGGCGGCGATCTGGTTTGGGACAGCGATTATCTTTATTGCCTGAACACCACGAAATGCCCGGCGCAAATCGAAAACACCATCGAGCATTTTTTCAGAACCTTGGCGAACGTCGACGGCTTCGGGCAAAAAACCGTGGAAAAACTTCACGCTTTCGGTATCAACTCGGTTTATGCCGTTTATCAATTGGACATGAAGCAATTACAGGACATGGGCTTTGGCGACAAGACCGCGCAAAACCTGCTGGACCAATTGCACCGCAGCAGAACCGAAGCCATCGAAGATTGGCGCTTTCTGGGCGCTTTCGGCATTCATCGTATGGGCCTGGGTAATTGCGAACGCCTGCTGCAACATCATCATCTGCTGGATGTTTTCAACCTGAGCGTTGAAGACGTGATGAATATCGAAGGCTTCGCTGATAAAACCAGCGCCGCCGTGGTTGAGTCTTTGGCAAAAATCAAAGCCGATTTTATGCAAATCTACCAGCTGGGTTTTAATTTAATCCCAACGCCGTTGATCGCCGAGCAACAACAAGCCGTCAGCCCAATTTCCGGTAAAACCCTCGTCTTCACCGGTACGATGGTTCACGGCAAGCGTGACGACATGAGCAAGGAAGCCAAGCGTCTGGGCGCAAAAGTGGCTAGCTCGGTTACAGGGAAGACCGATTTTTTGGTTACTGGGTCAGATGTGGGGGCGGCAAAAATTGCTGCTGCTACGGAAAAGGGTGTGCGGGTTATTAGTGAAGAGGAATATTTGGGGTTGTTGGGAGAGTGATTTTTTGAACGCTGTAGGAATATTTGTTTGTACGGTATTGCCCCATTGCGGTACTGTTTTTTCTGTATTGTGGTATCTGTGTCATAACTCAGTTTTTACAATTTTTTGTGTTAAAAACACATAACGCAAAGCCAGCTATTTTATGATTAGAGAACGTCTGATGATTAAATATATAGATGAGATGCTTTCAATTGTTGATATTGACGATCTTAAAAAGAAATTTATTGAGTTTGAGGCTAAGTTATCAACCTTTAGTGATGAAGAGTTACCTGCAAAAATTAAAGATGCGATCTTATTCGATAATAAAGGCTCAAAGGTTTCTTTCTTTCAAAGTGAAGGACGGGAATATCAAAAGGGAGTAATTTTTTACAGAGTTAGAAGGCTTAGTCCCAGCTCTATTAAACTCAAATATCAAGACTTTTGGGAGCCGCCAGAGCATGCGGTTGGCTATGGACGATTAAATAAACCTAAAGAAAGGTTGCTCTATTTAACTCCCGAAGAGCCATCAACACCTATTGAAGAGGTTGGTGTTTTAGAGGGGGAGCCGTTTCTGTTAATCTGTTATGTTTCGATTGATGTCATTAATGTTTTTGGCTTGGGTTTTGGCGGTTTAATTACTGAAGGTCTATCTAAAGACTCGTTAATAAAGTTGCAATTAATCAAAGATTTTATTGATCGCAACTTTTTGAGTGATCGGAACTTGGCATATAAGGTTAGTAGCGTAATTGCCAGTGATATTTGTGACTTTAACTATGATGGCTGGGTTTATCCTTCTGTTGCAAACAAGGGAGGAGAAAATGTTTGTTTGAAGCTTTCAGCGAAAAATAAATTGAAAATAGAAGCAGCGTTTATTTGTAGGCTTGAGAATGGACAGATTCGAACGAATTATTCAATATCCGTTGGTGAAACAATACAGGTTTTCAATGATTGGGATTCAAATAATAGCAAAGCAAAATCAATATTGAATAATTTGTTCAAAATCAATAAAGAGTCATTTGCTGCTGATAGAAAAGACAAGCAATTAAGAGAAGATATTGGGTTTCCTATAAAATTAATTTGACCTGACGTTTTTAAGAGGTCTGAGGGGGGAGGTTGAGCATCCTTTTTATGCCCAACATTACGACGTTTAAATATGGCGGTAGATTTTCGGGTTGGGTCATTGTCACCTCAAGCGGGACGGGGTTTACAACCCCGTCACTAACGTTTCTACAATGCCAGAATTAAGCGATTACATATAGCTAATGCAAAAACATTTCAGACGGGGCAACATGCCCGTCCGGCGGTGAGGAGAATTATCATGTCGGAAATAAGCCGTTTTCTTGGGATTATCATTTTTATGTATTTTGATGAACACAATCCGCCTCATTTCCATGTGAAATATAATGAACATAGAGCAACACTGTAAGGCGGATCATTTTTGTAGGGTGGATTCGCCTTTAGGCAATCCACCGCAGTTGCGATAGGCTGTCATTAGTATTGTGTGTTGATTGGCGGTTTGCTATGCGAATCCGCCCTACGAATCTATGTATAATCGGACATAAAGGAGCTTAACGTGACTGAATTATATAAAACCATACAACAGCAAAAAGCCTGTATTCTGGATATTGCCAGACATTATCACGCAGTCAATATCCGCATGTTTGGTTCCGTTGTCCGTGGTGAAGAACAAGAAGACAGCGATATAGATTTATTGGTCGATTTTTTGCCCGGCACAACGCTATTGGATCAGGTCGGCCTGATTGATGCGTTATCGACCGCGCTGGGCCGCAAGGTCGATATAGTCAGCGAACGTGCATTAAACAAGTATTTACGGCAACGAATTTTGCAAGAAGCCGTTCCGCTATGAAAGATCGGTTCGTCTTCATTGCTGTAGCGCTGGAGAGCATTGATTTGATTCAGTCTTATATCGAAGGTTACGATTTAACCGGGTTTTTGGCTGATAGAAAAACTCAGGATGCAGTGATTCGCAATCTGGAAATTATCGGTCAAGTGCTTAAAGACTTCGGCATTGAAACTTTGTCGGTGGAACAACCTAATATGCCTTGGCGAGAAATAACCGGTATGCGTAATGTTTTAGCGCATCAGTATTTGGGCGTTGATGTTGTGATGGTCTGGGAAACCGTGCAAATCCATCTCGACACATTGCAATAAGCGTTTGAAATAATAATTGAGCAACCTAAATAATAGTTCTGCAGTGCAGTAGATTGGACATGCTTTTTATGCCCGATATATCAAGTTTTTTATCGTTCCCACACTCCGTAGACTGTGAAAGTATTATCAAAATTAGTTTAAAAACTATTCACCACGAAGGCACGAAGATCACGAAGAAAAAATAATTATTTAAACTCAATGTATGAAAACTTCGTGTCCTTCGTGCCTTCGTGGTGAATGCTTTTGCTTTTATTCTAAAATGAAACTTTCACAGTCTCTCCGGCGTGGGAACGCAATAATATATACGACAATCGATGTCGTATATATTACGTTAGACCGATAACAACCGAAAACCAAAAGAGAGAACGTCATGAATGATAAGCAACTGGCGGCGCCGGACAACACGGCGGTGCGGGTCGCTTTGTGGCGGGCGCTGCATGTGGAAGTCGATTCGCCGCCGCACGTGTTCGAAGACGTAGTCGGTTTGAAGCTGGCGGCTCCGGATGACGGATGGCGCAGCCGTCCGGACATGAGCCCGTTCACGCAGCCCTTCCGCGCCTCCATTGTGGCCCGCGCCCGCTTCATCGAAGATCTGGTCGAGGAGCAAGCTGCCCGTGGCGTCGGGCAGTACGTCATCCTTGGAGCGGGCCTGGACACCTTCGCCCAGCGTCGGCCGGAGCTTGCCTCCCGTCTGCTCGTATTCGAGATCGATCAGCCCGGCCCTCAGGCGTGGAAGCGCCAGCGCCTTGTCGATCTCGGCCTCGGCATCCCGTCGTTCCTGCGGCTCGTGCCAGTCGATTTCGAGGCAGGCGACGCGTGGTGGGAGCGGCTGGCAGCGTCGGGCTTCGATTCGGGGCGGCCGGCGGTCGTGGCGTCCACCGGTGTCAGCATGTACCTGACCAAGGACGCGATCGCGGCGACGCTGCGCAAGGTTGCGGCACTCGCTCCGGGCTCCACACTCGCCATGTCATTCTTGCTTCCGATCGAACTGGCGGATCCCGAGGTTCGTCCCGGGATGGAGCGAGCGGTAGCGGGGGCGCGAGCAAACGGCACGCCCTTCATCAGCTTCTTCACGCCGACAGAGATGCTGACCCTGGCCCGTGAAGCCGGTTTTAGAGAGGTCCGGCACGTATCGGCAGCTGCGCTTGCCCAACGCTACTTCGCAGGCAGGACAGACGGCCTTCGTCCGCCAAATAATTCAGAAGAACTGCTGGTAGCGACAACCTAAAATCAAACGTTGTAAGCGTGGGCGCAGCATTAACCGGATGACTAAATGCCAGATAAATCCCAAGCATTAAGCCAGCGAATTTCATGCTATTCGCCCCGAATAAAATTATTTCACAGTGACCACACGACCATCACTGAGGAAGCTGATGTCTGCGTATTGACAGACGCCTTCTTTATGCTGGAACAGACTGACTGCAATCAGCCAGACTTTGACGATGTTACCGGGTATTGCTCCGCCTATCGCATCAATATAGTCCTGATAAACATCGCGGTCTTCATTAAACCATTCGCCCAAGCCTTGCGAGCCGGAACGGATCACGACATGAGTTTCGCGGTGAGTCCAGGTCGGGATAGGGCAGCGATAGGATGTTTCAGGAGGCAATTCGGCGCTCCAGTAATAGGTAATATCCTGACCGTTATCGAATTCGACCGCGATGCTTAAATAGTCGTGGGTGGGGAGGGTATCTTCACGAACAGATGAGGGTAAAACATCCATTTTCCATGACCAACGCAAGCGGGTATCCGGTTTAAAGGGCAGGGAAACCGGCTTTTGCAATAAGCCTGTGTCATTGTGCGTATGACAACATATTGCGGATTCTTTTGCCGGTGGTGCTTTGCAGGATTGATAAATTTCCGCAGGCCCTATGAACCACAGATAATCCCAGCCTTCCGGTGAAATAACAGGCGAAACCAGACGGTCGATTTCCGTTGCTATCAGGTTGTCCACGTCGCCGTTCTCGGCAAGCGTTTTTAAACCATCCAGCGTATTGCCCTGCCAGCGAATCAGCAGCACGGCCAAATTGCCGGTAACCATATCGTAAGCTTCATCCGGCGTTACCAGCTTGCCTGTTTTGTCAGCCCATTCCCCCGGAAAGTAGCTGGCCAGATAAAGCCGTCCCGGTTGCTCTACGGTAAAACTATGACTATCGCGGGTACCGCGGAATATCTCGCCGTCCCGGCCGATACGAAACCAAAGCTGAAAGTTGGGTTCCAGCGTGATGGGCAGATCTTTAAATTGGGACTGCCCGGCTGCGAAAGAGCTAAAGTTATCGCCGGCTTCAACATCAAGGCCGGTATCGACCCACGGCTTTTGTTCGGATGGAAGTTCAAAAAGGCGGTGTTCGTAAATAACGCCTTTTGCAACCTTGTCCAGTAGTTCTATAAAGCGTGACTTAAATTCAATAATATCCATGATCTGCCTCCTATCGGTAAAGTTCAAAGAAATCAGCTGCGAGGATTATAATCGGGTCATCCCAATTAAATCTTGTATAAACTGGCTATGCTGAAACTTTATCCTGCTTATATGCGCTTGTTTATCTGGCGAGGCCGATCGCTTTATTTCGGCCCATCGGTGCATTTGAATGCGCACGCCTATGCAACGGTGGCACTGCATGTCGGAATATACCGGCCTTTCAGGATAAAAATCGCCAACGGCGAATGGCAAAGCTGCCGCTGCGCGATTGTTCCCGCCGGTATCCGGCATGAGCTTGATTTTGAAGGCGGCATACACGGCAAGTTGTTTATTGAACGGGATAGTGCTGATTTTTTGTATTTCAAGCGTCGGTTTGATTGTTCCGAGCAATCGACGCTATTTTTTCAGGATGATGAACTGATCGAGCAATTGCGTTGGATTTATGAGATGGATCCCGATAAAGCCGCCATCGAAAATTGTTTGGATACCTTGTTGCGATGCGATGGGGAATTGAGCTTGGTTGTCGATCCGCGCGTACAGGCCGCTATCGACCTGATTTGCAATGAGCCGGATTACAATTTTTCAAAAGAATATTTGGCCGATAGAGCCGATTTGTCTCCGTCCCGATTTTTACATTTATTTAAACAACATACCGATGTTCCTTACCGGCGCTTCAGGACCTGGAAACGGCTGTTTTTAGCGATAGAAAATTTAAGCGCCGTCGATAATATGACTGTCGCCGCACTGGATGCCGGATTTTCGGATGCAACCCATTTTAGCCATAGCTTTCGCGACATCTTCGGCATCAATCCGGCTTATGTATTTCGTGGTATTCATCGGTTTGATGAGTGAACACTTAACTCATTGGGACTATTCGGCGATAATGCCCGCTTAACGACAATAATAAACAACAGGAACAAAGCCTTATGTCCACATGGTTAGCCTCATCCTTTTTATCGAAAGACAGAATTGTCGCCAAACCCGGTTTTAACCGCTGGTTGGTAGCTCCGGCTGCGCTGGCGGTGCATTTGTGCATCGGTCAGGTTTACGCATTCAGCGTTTTTAACTTGCCGTTGACCAAGGTGCTGGGCGTGACGCAATCGTTGCCGGAAGACTGGAAGCTGACGACTTTAGGCTGGATATTCAGTTTGGCTATTGTGTTTTTAGGGCTGTCGGCCGCATTCGCAGGGAAATGGCTGGAGAAAGTCGGGCCGCGCGTGACGATGTTTTGCTCGGCGCTTTGCTTTAGCTGCGGTTTTTTTATTGCGGCGCTGGGCGTTGAGCTGCATGCCATCTGGCTGCTGTATTTGGGTTACGGCGTGTTGGGCGGTATCGGTTTGGGCTTGGGCTATGTGTCGCCGGTTTCAACATTGATCAAGTGGTTCCCGGACCGGCGCGGCATGGCGACCGGCTTGGCCATTATGGGCTTTGGCGGCGGTGCGATGATCGGCGCGCCGTTAAGCGTATTTTTGATGAAGCATTTCTCGTCACCGACATCGGTCGGCGTTGCCGAGACTTTTGCGGTCATGGGCTGTATCTACTTGGTTTTTATGATGATCGGGGCATTCAGCATCCGTTTGCCGGAAGAGGGCTGGTTACCGGCTAATTTTCAGCCGGACACACGTAAAAGCAAGTTGATAACCGACAACCATGTGCATGTCGAGCAGGTGCTTAAAACGCCGCAGTTTTATCTGATGTGGTTGGTGTTATGCCTGAATGTGACGGCCGGAATCGGTGTTTTGGGTCAGGCTTCGGCGATGAGCCAGGAAATGTTTAAGGATCAAATTACACCTGAAAAAGCCGCCGCGTTCGTTGGTATGCTTAGCTTTTTCAATATGGGCGGGCGGTTTTTCTGGTCAACGTTGTCCGATTATCTGGGCAGGAAAAGCACTTATTTCACTTTTTTCATGTTGGGCTGTGTGCTGTATTCGATCGTGCCTTATACCGGACGAATGAACAATGTACTGCTGTTTATGGGTTGCTATGCGGTGATTATGAGCATGTACGGCGGCGGTTTCTCAACCATCCCGGCTTATCTGGCCGATATTTTCGGCACCAAATATGTCGGTGCGATTCATGGCCGCTTGTTGACGGCCTGGGCCACGGCAGGGGTTGCAGGCCCGGTGTTGGTGAATTACCTCAGGGAAAGCCAAATCGCTCAGGGCGTGCCTAAAGCCGATGCCTATAATATGACCATGCAGATTATGGCCGGATTATTGTTGGTAGGCTTTTTTTGTAACCTGGGCATCAAGGCCGTCGATGAGAAACATCATCTCAAGCATGACCAAGTGAATGATGAGTATGATGCGGCATAAGGCTGTCAGCTAACTGATATAGGCTGGACTTTTTTGATATTGCAATAGCTCAAAACTCTGTAGTTAAATTTTTTATTAGTTTTGAGTCCCGCTGCATTTTTGAGATAGTTCAGGCGTTGTGATCTCTTTACTTGTTCATGCGGTTCTTCCGCTTTCGCCAGAAGGCAATGCTGCTAACTCAAGCTTAGATAACTGTCGTTATTGTCCTTGTTTTTTGTATTACAGAGGACAGGGACTTCATATATATTTAAAGCGTGCAATTTGCCCGCACTGTAGATATCCGGGTTTAGCTATTTACGATTTTTTAAATAGTGCTCGGGTAGGCGCTTGCATAATGAGTTGCGGGATAGCCGATAAAGGCAAAATACCATCGACGGCGTCCAGCTTGACCGCTTCTTTAGGCATACCATAGACCACGCAACTGGCTTCATCCTGGGCTATCGTAAGAGCACCGGCATCGTGCATCTCTTTCATGCCGCGAGCGCCGTCATCACCCATGCCGGTTAGGATGATGCCTATCGCATTAGCCCCGGCAGACTGCGCACTGGAGCGAAACAGTACATCCACAGACGGGCGATGCCTGCTTACAAGCGGGCCGTCTTTGACATCCACCCGATACTGGGCTCCGCTACGTTGCAGTAACATATGCTTGCCGCCGGGGGCTATTAGGACTACACCGGGTAAAGCCCGGTCATTTTGAGTGGCTTCTTTTATCGTCACTTGACAAATACCGTCCAGCCTTTTGGCAAAAGCAGCAGTAAAATGTTCAGGCATGTGTTGTACCACGACTATCGGCGGAGCAGTGCGCGGCAGCTGAGTGAACAGGTATTCCAACGCTTGCGTGCCGCCGGTTGAGGTGCCGATGACGATCACCCGGTCAGTCGTTTGTGTCATAGGCTTTAGAGCGCTGGTATTTAACATACTATCTGCGTTGGCAACGGCACGGCTGGGCGCGATATGAGTTGACTTGATTATTTTGGGCCGAGATTGGGCCGCGGCTTTAATGACGTCAATAATGATCGATTTAGACTCTTGCAGGAAGTTACGCAAGTTTACTTTGGGTTTGGTAATAATATCGACCGCACCGGCGCTCATAGCCTGCATCGTCACTTCCGCGCCTTTTTCCGTTAAGGTGGAACAAATGACCACTGGCGTCGGGTGCTCACTCATCAGTTTTTTAAGGAAAGTCACTCCATCCATGCGCGGCATCTCAATGTCCAATACAATGACATCAGGCCATTCAATCTGCATGCGCTTCAACGCAAAAATAGGGTCAGGCGCTGCGCCGATTACTTTTATGCAGGATACGCCATCCAATAACCCGGTTAATACCTGCCGCACTACGGCAGAATCATCGACAATTAACACTTTAATCATGTGCATGTTCTTTAATTATTAAGAATGCCGTTACCAAAAAATTACCGGTTCCGGTGGCGGTGGAGTTTGAGCTGCGGCATTTTTCCATAAACGGTTGTTCCTGTTTAATATCGACTGTTCTTCGGTGTGTTCAATGCGTTTAAGATATACGGAAAAATCGTTCGCCAGAAAAAAAATATTGCGGCCTATGTTACCGCCCAAATCGGAGGCTACTAATGGGATACGTTCAGTGCTTAAAAAGGTTTTTATAAATGCGCAATTGATCGCACCAATGGATTTTCTGCCATGTAATTCATTGTTCAGTTTTAGTACATCGCCGCCGCCGAAAGCCTTGGCTTTTAAATACGCGCGTTCAGCACCCTGTTTTAACATCTGGTTGATCAGTAACTCCATCGCATGTATGCCGTAGCGTCCGCCTTCAGTGCCTAATAAGTTCGTTTCATCAGCAGAATGATGATGTTGAACCAATAAAAAATGATTCATGCCAATTATGCGATTGACCGGATCATATAAGCACGTCGCTACACATGAACCCAGTAGCGTGGAAATGATTTCATCTTTTTTTGTGACATAATTTTCTCCGGTATTAATGATGACACGCGGAAATCCTTGGTATCGTGCTATTTGCATAGCTTTTGATAAATCGAAGGTATTACCATGGACAATTCAGTTTTAATGCTATGCAGCGTTTCAGAATGGCTGATAAAAAAATAGCCACCCGGCTTTAGTGTTGAAATCACGCGCTGGACTATATCCTGTTTGGTTTCTGTATCAAAGTAGATCAATACATTACGCAAAAAGATAACATCAAATTGCCCAAGGCTTTTAGGTAGCGGAGCTTTAAGATTGATTTGCTTAAAACTTATGTGTTTTCTGATATTTTCATCGACGCGAAAATAACCTTCCTGAGAACGTACGCCTTTAAGACAGTATTTATCCAGATAATGCTGACTCATGTTGTCCAGCCTGTCCATCAAATAAACACCTTTCTGTGCGGTTTCCAATACTTCGGTGTTGACATCGGAACCGAAAACTTCCCATTTCTTCATGCCCAAATTCTCGGCTAATAACATACCGATGGAATAACTTTCTTCGCCTGTAGAACTTGCAGCGCTCCACAGGCGGAAATTATCACCGTGCCAGGGTTTAATGATGCGTTCCTGAAGAAAATCAAAATGCTTGGGTTCACGAAAAAAATAAGTTTCATTAGTAGTCAATATATTGACCATCAATTGAAATTCGTAGGGATATTGGCCGGTATTCAGCAATTGGTAGTATTGCCCGTAAGTTTGCAATCCATAATGTAGTAAACGCTTGGCTAGCCGGCTGGCGACCATGATTTTTTTTTCAGGTGTGAGGGCGATGCCTGCATAATCGTAAATTAAACGCCTGAAATGGGAAAACTCTTCGATGCTGATGGGGTCAATACAGATAGCAATCTCCCTGCTTTGTAATAAACATATGCATATAACACAATCAAAATAGCACTAAGCAAAAATACATACTAGACTATGTCCTTTACAAGAACAACGGGGATTTTAATGCTGCAGGACCAAAGAAACAGCAACAATAAGTTTTTGTATGGTTCACTGCCGACCTTGCCGGTAATCCTGGGTGCAATAATCATTACTTGGCAACAAGGAGTTACTTTCTATAACGTGTTTGCCGGCTTGCTGCTAGTGTTCTGCGGAGTGATGAGTGGTTTGTTTTTGTGGCATCGCCATGTTAACGAATTGACGCAAATTAATTCAAGTTGGCTGTTAGACGAGACTAGCAAGATAGATGCGGTTGCGACCTATACCACCGAATTGGAGCGTTTGCTGTTGACCGTTAGTCCCATAATTTCTCAGCAAGTAATGGTTTCACGTGAACATACCGAGCAGGAGATTATCTCGCTAACCAATCGTTTTGCCGGCATGATCAATGGACTTCAGCAGATCGTTGATAGTACCGATGATACCTTGAGCGGACAGCAGCATTATCATCTGGACAGTGTCATCAATAACAGTCGTGACTTACTGCAACCGGTCCTGGAATCACTCAGACAGATTCAACAGATAGAACATAATACGATGGATGAGTTGAAAGAATTATCCAGTCGCATTAGCGGCCTGAATGCCATTACAGCAGAAGTAAATAGCCTGACAGCACAAATCAATTTGTTGGCGCTTAGTGCAGCTAATGAGGCATCTTTAGCCGGAGAGCAGGGGCAAGGCTTTACGGTTGTTGCTGGTAATGCACGCAGATTGGCGGATGGTGCTTCAAAAACCAGTAAGCAACTGATAGGTAAAGTTAATGATATTGTTGCGGCGGTTAATGATGCGCTAAAAACGTCTGAGAATTCTGTACAGGTTGATGATTCAACGCTGTTTCAGGCCGAAGCCAATATCAACCAAACTTTATCCCTTTTGAGCCGGACATTAATCCATTACCGCGGTGATGTTGATGCGCTTAGAAATAACGCTGAACAAATTCACGGCGAGATCAATAGTGTGTTGGTGGCCTTGCAATTTCAGGATCGTGTCAGTCAGATATTAACGCAAGTCGAAAATAATTTGCTGAATCTGCAAAAAACCATTGAAAAAATACAACAGCAAGGCAGTGATCGTGACAGCAATATGCTTCAAGTCGATGAAGCCGTTGAGCATATAGAAGAAAATTACAAGTCGGTCAGTGCGCGGCCTAATCATGGGCCGAACAGCTCAGACGACTTAACCTTTTTTTAATCATTTTTTTAATACAAAGGTAGGCTTTTAGTTATGGCAAAAACAATTATGATCGTGGACGATTCCGCTTCAATGCGACAGGTTGTCAGTATTGCACTTAATGGTGCAGGCTATGAGGTGATCGAAGCGTGTAACGGTAAAGAGGCATTAAGCAAGCTAACGGGCGTTAAAATCCATCTTATTATCAGCGATATTAATATGCCGGTTATGGACGGCATTACTTTTGTTAAAGAGGTTAAACAACTCGACCATTACAGATTCGTCCCTATCATTATGCTGACAACCGAAATGGAGCAGGAAAAAAAACAAGCGGCTAGAGATGCCGGCGCCAAAGCTTGGGTAACCAAACCCTTCCAGCCACCTACCTTACTCGCGGCCATTGCCAAATTGGTGCTGCCTTAACCTTATACGAGAGATGTCATGACTGAAAAAACAAATAAAAAAGACGAGGCACTGTGTGTGTCCATTAAAGACGACATGACTATCTACAACTCGCAATCGTTAAAGGAAACTTTGTTGAGCTATTGCCATTCCGGTACGCAGGAGCTGCAACTTGATTTATCGGCGGTTACCGAAATAGACAGTGCAGGTTTACAGTTGCTGCTGTTATTGAAGGCTGAAGCACAGAAGCGCGGGTTTACCCTGCGTTTAGTGCAACATAGCGAAGCGGTGATTGAGGTCTTTGAACTGCTCAAACTCGGCATGTATTTTGGCGATCCTATCGTAATTCCCGCTAATTGGACAAAATCATGAGCGATATAAATTCTGCTTTGGAAACTTTTTCCCAGGAAGTTGACGAATTGCTGGCAGCAATGGAAGAATCCCTGTTAGGTTTGGAAGAGGCACCCGATGATGCCGATTGTATTAACAGTATTTTCCGCGCCATGCATACCATTAAAGGCTCCTCCGGGCTATTCGGTTTTGATGATGTCGTTGCTTTCACTCATGAAGCTGAAACTGTCTTGGACCAGGTCAGAAACGGTGAGCGAGCAATTGATGCCGAACTCGTCTCTGTTTTGCTGGCCTGTAAAGATCATACGGCACATATCATTCAATATTTTCTTTCCAGCGAAAACGAACCGCTGCCGGAGACGCTGAAACAGCAAAGTCAGGCACTGATTATTCAATTAACCGGCCGACCGTCCGCAGCTGGCATGCCCTCCACCCAAGAGGAAAAAACCGGTCATTTTGAAGTTGATGTCAACACCACGAACAGTAGCGATAATTGGGTTATTACCCTGACATTCAAACAAAATACGCTACGCAACGGTATGGATCCGCTGTCGTTTATTCGTTATTTGCAAACGCTGGGCAAAATCATTGAAGTGATTGTCACCATGCCAACGCTTCCTCGTATTGAGGATATAGATCCCGAAGACTGTTATCTGAATTTTAAAATCGCTTTTAACAGCAGCATCGATAAAAAAACGATAGAAGACGTGTTTGAGTTTGCCGAAGATGATTGCGATATTTATATTTTGCCGCCAAATTCCAGGCAGGAACACTATCAGCAGTTACTGGAAAATTTACCGGAAGATCAAGTTAAACGCTTAGGTGAAATGCTTATTGAGATAGGCGCCTTAACTGACAAAGAAGTTGCACACACACTCCACGAGCAGAGTAAAAATGACAAAGCCGAGGCGAAACTGCTGGGTGAAATGCTGGTGGATAAAAATATTTTGCAGCAGCCTGTCATAGAACAGGCGCTTAAAAAACAAGAATCGGTCAAACAAAAAGTCAACAAGGAGTCCAATTACATCAGGGTAGATGCCGGTAAGCTGGGCTACCTCATCGACTTGGTTGGCGAGTTAGTGATTTCAGGGGCTGCGATGCGGCTTATGGTCGATAAGCATGGCTTATCCGATGTCGATGACGTTGCTTCGACCATGAGCAATTTGGTCGAAAATATACGCGACACTGCATTGCAATTGCGTATGGTGCAAATCGGCGAAACGTTTACCCGCTTCCAGAGAGTAGTGCATGATGTCAGCAAGGAATTGGGTAAGCAAATTCAATTGCAAATAACCGGCGGCGAATCCGAATTGGATAAAACCGTAGTGGAAAAAATCAACGATCCGCTGACCCATCTGGTACGTAATTCGCTCGATCATGGTATTGAAACGCCCGAAGTGCGTATTCAGGCGGGTAAGCCTGAAAAAGGCACCATACAACTTAACGCCTATCATGACTCAGGACGTATCGTGATTCAGATCAGCGACGATGGTCGGGGTTTGGACCCTGAAAGAATTGTTGCCAAAGCGATAGCCAAAGGACTGGTTAAACCGGATCAAATACTGAGTAAAAATGAAATTTATAATCTTATTTTTGAACCCGGCTTAAGCACTAAAGAGGAAGCAAGCAATCTGTCCGGTCGAGGGGTTGGCATGGACGTGGTCAGACGCAATATCGAAGCATTACGAGGTAGCGTCTCCGTCGATAGCGAGTTGGGAGAGGGCACTACAGTAACCATACACTTGCCGTTAACATTGGCAATTATTGATGGATTTATGGTGGAAGCGCAAAAAGAACGCTACATCATCCCGCTGAGCATGGTCGAAGAATGTGTCGAAATGAGCAGCAATGAATGGCAAATTGATGAAGTTCAACATTACATCAATTTACGCGGGCAAATTTTACCCTATTTGCGTTTGGGCGATTTTTTCCATAATCATAAAAAACACACTCATACTCAGCGGGAAAGTCTGGTCGTTGTACGTTTTGGCGAGGCAAAGGCGGGGTTTGTCGTCGATGAATTACACGGCGAAAACCAAACAGTCATTAAACCCCTTGGCAAACTGTTTGAGAATTTGAATGGTATTGGTGGAGCAACTGTGCTCGGAAGTGGTGATGTTGCGTTAATTCTCGATGTGCAAGGACTTATTCAACATGCAAAAAAACGGACAGTTCCGACTTTAGCACTGTCATCGGCTGTTTAAAATCAGTTTTTGCAGCTTGGGTTACAAACTCAATCCTGCGCAAAAGCTTTTAAATTATTTAATTTCCATTCCCAAATAAGAGAACGCTCCATGAAGATTAACATGCCGATCACTAATGTTGAACATGCTCTTACAGAGTCCATTACTACCAAGACCGACCTAAAGGGGAGAATTACTTATGCCAATGAGGCTTTTATCAAAATTAGCGGGTTTACCAAAGAAGAGCTGATCGGTGCCCCTCAAAATATAGTTCGCCATCCTGACATGCCACCAGAAGCTTTCGAGGATTTGTGGAAGTCGTTGAAAGCGGGGCGTCGATGGAGCGGGCTGGTCAAGAATCGCTGCAAAAATGGCGACTTTTATTGGGTGTTAGCGAATGTGACCCCCTATTACGAAAACGATAAGCAGATCGGCTATATGTCGATACGCACCAAACCCAATCAAAAGCAAATTGCAGAAGTTGCCGATGCTTATAGAAAATTTCGGGAAGGCAAGGCCGGTAACTTAAAAATCCAGGACGGAAAGGTCGTCAAAAAAACGCTGATGGGGGGAAAGTTCCAGTTTTTACAAAATATTAAAACCCGTCTGATTCTGGTCGTGGGGCTGATGTCATTGCTGTCCATCACGCTGGGTGCGCTCGGCTTAAACGGTATGAAAAAAGCTAATGAAGGTTTGTTCGCCGTTTATGCCAACCGCACCGTTACGATGGGTGAATTGGCCCAAATCAATGCAAAATTGTTGGATAACCGCATCGTGGCTGTCAATGGTTTAGTATTCAAGGGAGAAGAGCAACAAAACGCCGAACGTGTCAGGCAAAACATTCTCGATATTAACAAGCTCTGGGATGAGTACATGACAACCACCATGACAGTGGAGGAAAAGAAACTGGCCGACCAGTTTACCAAGGATCGTAAGCGCTTTGTCGACGAAGGATTAAATCCCGCCATGGAATATCTGGCTGCCGGAAATGCAGAAGCAGTAGAAAAAACTATCAAGGAAGCTGTCCGTCCATTATTTAGACCCGTCAGAGACAGCATCAATGCATTGATGCAGTTACAGTTGGATGTCGCTAAACAGGAATATGACAAAACTCAAACCCGTTATGAAGACACTCGTTTTATTTCGATAGCGCTGCTGATTGGAGGATTGTTATTGGCGATATTTTTCAGTTTTATGCTGATTCGCGGTATTTCACGCTCCTTATTAACGATGCAACAATTTGCAGAATCTTTAGCGAAAGGCGATCTTACAGCGCGCCTTGACCTCAATCAAAACGATGAAATTGGCATATTGGCTCGATCAATGACAGGAATGCGCGACCAATTGAGTGGCGTTGTACAACAAGTCCGTACCAGTTCTGACGCATTAGGTAACGCGTCACAGGAAGTCAGTGCAACCGCTCAAGCGATCAGTCAAAGCGCTACCGAACAGGCTACCGGTGTTGAGGAGACTACGGCTTCCATTGAAGAGTTGAATGCATCAGTTAAAGAAAATGCTAATAACGCTAAAGTAACCAACAGCATGGCGATGACAACTGCTGAAGAAGCGGCTAATGGCGGGCAGGCGGTAAAACGCACAGTGGAGGCGATGAAAGAAATTGCCGAGAAAATCAGCCTGATCGAGGATATTGCCTATAAAACCAATCTGCTTTCACTTAATGCCGCGATTGAAGCGGCTTTGGCCGGTGAGCATGGCAAAGGCTTTACCGTAGTCGCTGCCGAAGTCAGGAAGCTGGCGGAAAACAGCCGGATCACCGCGCAAGAGATTAATACCTTGGCTAAAAACAGCGTCAAGATTGCCGAAGATGCGGGTAGCCTGTTAGAGCAAATGGTGCCCAACATCCAAAAAACGGCAAACCTGGTCGAAGAAATTACAGAATCTTCAGAAGAACAGGCGCAAAGCATAAGCCAGATCAGTGAGGCAGTCGGCCAGCTCGATAAAGCGGCGCAACAAAATGCGTCGAGTTCGGAAGAGCTTGCGGCGACAGCGGAGGAACTGAGTAGCCAGGCCATGCAACTGCAACAGGTTATGTTATTTTTTAAAACAGAGGTAAACCAAAGCCGCATAGTCAGAGGTCAACCGACCTCATTTAACAAACCGACAGGCGTAAACAGAACAGCCAATAAAAAAACAGAGCCTCATTTTACCTCGGTCCGGTCTTCGCCGGTAACTTCCAAGTCTCTGCCGACCGGCAATGCAGGAGGAGCTAAACCTGAATTTAATGAGCATGATTTTGAACGATTTTGACAGGTAGAATGAACCATGGACCAATCAATACAAAAAAAAGAACACAAAACCGAGTTAATGGCTCAGGATCAGCTACGCCAGTACCTGACTTTTTGTGCAGGTAATGAAAATCTGGCTATCAGCATTTTAGATGTCAAAGAAATTATCGAAATGAATACGATTACTGACGTGCCGATGACTCCCGATTATATACGTGGCGTTATTAATCTGCGTGGTAATGTCGTGCCGGTAATCGATTTATCGGCGCGCCTGGGTCGGCAAAGCAGTGAAATAACCAAACGCAGCTGTATTGTGTTGGTGCAGGTTGAATATAAAGATGACGCTCAGCTACTGGGTATGTTGGTGGATGCCGTCGATGAAATTCTTGAAATCCCTGAAGCGAATATTATGCCGCCCCCCGATTTTGGCGCTGATATTCGGACTGATTTTATTCAATCAATGGGACGCGTGGGTGACGAGTTTATTATTTTGCTGAATATTAATCGCGTACTTTCTATAAAAGAGTTATCTCAACTCAAACAAGTTGCGGAATACGACGGCGGCAATACAAACAAAGAAACCAGCTTCGCCGCACTAAACTGATAATCCACACAAGGACCTATTCTTTATGAACATACAAGATTTAAGTATAAAAACCAAGATATTAACCGGTGCGTTGCTGTTGGTATTGATTACCTGCGGATTTGGGATGTTGTCAAAGCTTTACATAGGCAAAGTATCGGATTCACTGTTTGGTATTACCGACAACAACGGTAAAGCGGTTGAATATGCAACAGGCGTCGAGCGCATGGCGTTAGCGACCATTATGGAAGAAAAAAATTACCTGTTACAGGAAAAAGATGAAATTCACCAACGTGCCGAGCAGAACGTCAAGGAACTGAATAGCTACTTGGACAAAGTGGATGCATTGGCCAAACAATACAAGAATTCGGAGTTGTTGGAGCAATCGAAAGCCGCAAGAGACGGGACCGCTCAGTATGCAGAAAAATACAGGGCGGGTGTTGCGGCTTTGAAAGCTAACAAGCAGGCCGTGGCGGATATGGTGGAAAAAGGCAATATCGTAGCCAATGCAGCCGACACATTTTTAAAAAGACAAGTCATTCTTTACAGTGAAGCGATGAAAAAAGGTGTGAGTGGACAGGAGCTTGATGCGTATGTTCAGCGTTATATCATTGCGACCAATATCTACGTAAAAGCGATGCAAATCATGCGCGCTGAAAAGGAAGAAGTTAATTATAAGAACCGAGTCGCCTGGAAAAAAATGGAAATTTTATTACCGGAACTCATGAACTTATATGATGACCTGCAAAAAATCACTCAGAGCGAAGAAGGACTCAAATTGATTGCAGATTCACGTAAAGGAACGCAAGATTACACTCAGTCAGCCAAAAGCTGGATAGAAAACGACGATAAACTGAAAGCTATTTTGTCGGATATGGCGAGTTTGGGAAGTAATGTCATTAAACAGGCGCAGAATGCCGAGGCCGCCGGTTACGCCCAGTTAGGCAGTGCACGTACCGAAGCCGAACGATTGGTCGGTGAAGCCAACACCATCATTATTGGTACTATCATTCTTGCGATAGTGCTGGGTGTAATTATTGCGTTGACGTTAGCTTCGATGATTACCAAACCGATTATCTTGGGTGTTAAATTTGCCGAGTCTTTATCGGAAGGGGATCTGACTGCACGGATTGATATTGACCAAAAAGATGAGATCGGCATGCTGGCCAATGCCCTGGAAACTATGCGAGATCAGCTCAGTAGCGTGGTGCAACAAGTTCGGACCAATTCCGATGCTTTAGGTAGCGCTTCGCAGGAAATCAGTTCGACCGCTCAAGCTATCAGTCAAAGCGCTACCGAACAGGCTTCAGGCGTTGAACAAACCACTACATCAATTGAAGAGTTGAGTTCCTCTGTCAAACAAAATGCCGATAATGCCAAAGTGACCAACACTATGGCGACGACGGCTGCGGAAGAAGCGGCCAACGGCGGGCAGGCGGTAAAACGCACGGTAGAGGCGATGAAGGAAATTGCCGATAAAATCGGTTTAATTGAAGACATTGCCTATAAAACCAATCTGTTATCGCTCAATGCGGCGATTGAAGCGGCGCGCGCCGGGGAACACGGCAAAGGTTTTACCGTAGTTGCTGCCGAAGTCAGGAAACTGGCTGAGAACAGCCGGGTCACCGCGCAAGAGATTAATAGTTTGGCCAAAAGCAGCGTCAAGATTGCTGAAGATGCAGGCAGTCTGCTTGAAAAAATGGTGCCTAATATCCAAAAAACAGCAGATCTGGTCGAAGAAATCACCGCGTCTTCAGAAGAACAGGCGCAAGGCATAGGCCAGATCAGTGACGCGGTCGGACAGCTGGACAAAGCGGCGCAACAAAATGCTTCGGGATCGGAACAGCTCGCCGCCACAGCGGAAGAATTGAGCGGCCAAGCCATGCAACTGCAACAAGTCATGGCGTTTTTTAAAGTGTGATTTAAGCGTTAATCGGGTTACTGTTTTGCCGGTTGGATTAGGTTCGCCTTCCACACAGTAACCCGACGGGTTTCTTTAAGGCAAAAATAATTGTGCCGCAGCATCAGGGTTTGAAGCAAAATAACAGTGCAGATAGCTGGCTGTTAAACGGTTTAATTGATAAACGGCTTCGCCTTCTGAAGTATTATGTACACGTTCGCCAAAGGCAACAGGGACAAGCGATGTTTCTATCAACGAATGGTGGAATGTATGGCCACGCAATACGCCGCCGGGCATCGGTGCGGATTGATAACCCAAACCTGTTAGCCGGTTTTGCATAACAGCATGTCCGGGCAACAGGCCGGTCATGTTGCCGCGGTTTCCTGCTGTATCAACGATCGATTCCAGCAAATACAACATACCTCCGCATTCGGCATAAATAGGTTTGCCATGTTGAAAATGCGTATGCAATGCCGCTTTCATTGCAGGATTATCCTGTAGCGATTGCAAGTGCAGTTCCGGATAACCGCCGGGCAGATAAAGGCTGTCAATATCAGGCAGAGTGGCATCTGCAAGCGGGGAAAAGAAAACAAGCGTAGCGCCCATCGCCCGCAGCAAATCCAGATTAGCGGCGTAAATAAATGAAAACGCAGTATCGCGGGCTATGCCGATGCGGATGCCGGACAACAGCCGAGGGAGTGTTTCTTGTTTGGGCTTTGCAAACTCGACAGTTTCCGGCAAGTTTGCCAGCCCGGTTGAAGCAATTGCTTTTGCTGCGGCCGACATCCGTGATTCGAGATCATGCACTTCCTCCGCCTGGACCAAACCCAGATGCCGTTCCGGCAATACAAACCGGTTATCGCGCGCTATCCCGCCGAAATAGCGCATATCTATTGGCATGCCTTGCATGATCATTTCGTTATGCCGCGGGCTGGCGACGTTATTGGCTAAAACGCCGGCGAATTGAAGTCGGGGGCGATAGTTGGCAAGCCCATAGGCAACAGCTCCGAGCGTTTGCGCGCTACCGGTTGCATCGATTACCGCCAGCACCGGCACCGAGAATAATTCGGCAATATCGGCGCTGCAAGGTTCGCCATCGAACAAGCCCATGACGCCCTCAATCAATATCAAATCCGCTTCCAGCGCGGCTTCGTATAACAATCGCCTGCATTCGGTTTCGCCCATCATCCACAGATCAAGCTGGTACACCGGATGGCCGCAAGCGCGTTCGAGTATCATCGGGTCGAGAAAATCGGGGCCTGATTTAAACACCCGGACTTTGCGGCCTTGTTCGACATGATAACGGGCCAGCGCGGCGGTGATGGTGGTTTTACCGTGATTGGAGCCGGGCGCTGTGATGAACAGGGCCGGGCATCGAGGTGGGCGCGAATTTATTCGCGTTGCCGCAGACGCGAATGAATTCGCGGCCACAGTAAAGCATTTGTTTTTGCTTGGGGCATTCATTTCCAGGCAGTTCCGGTCAATTTGGATAAAAGTACCGCTACGGTATTACGGTTCAAGTGATACCCGATAAAAACCAGTTCCGATTCTTTTGATGATTGTTTGGCGGTATCGGCACTTACCGCTACCCGTGTGCGCACAGCTTGCACCAGAACAGCCTGATTGGGAGCGGATATAAAGCCTTTGACGCGCAACAACGGTTCCGCTTTAGCGACTTCGATTAACACCTGTTTCAGTGTTTCCGGCTGCTGCAGTTCTTGGCTACGCAATACGAACGACAGCCAGCCCGGGTCCTGCTCATGAAAATGTTTGTGTGTTGCCAACCCATGACAATGGCTTGTCAAACCGGAATGAGCGTGGCCGTTCAGTTCGGTATGACTGTTTAATGTCGGCGTGCAGGAACCGGGCACGGCTGCCTGCGGTGTAAACCGGTGATTATGCGCTGTAAAGGTAGGTTGGTGTAGCCGCAGGCCAAGGGCAAGCCGGATATCCAGCTGTGCGTTATAAGCGAGCTCAAGAAAACGTACGTTCGGCGCGCGATCGCGAACCCGTTGTTCCGCGAGCAGCAAGGCATCCTCATCCAGCGCATCGATTTTGTTTAATACCACGACATCGGCATATTCGAGTTGCTGTTCGAACAGGGTCGCGACAGAATCCGCAACCGCCGCATGCGGGCTGTCAGCGTTCAAGTGACGATCAAACTGGTCGGACAACAGCAAAGGCGTATCCACGACGGCCAGCGTCGCATCCAGGATGAAATTCCCGGCCAATTCTGGCGTTTGCAATAGTTCCATAACCGCAGTAGGCAACGCAAGCCCCGAGGTTTCTATCAAGACATGGTCGACATTGGCCCGGCGCTCGGCGATAGCCTGCATGGTCGGGATAAAGTGTTCGTCATCGCCGTAGGCAATCAATCCGTAAGGGAAATCATGAATGCGTACATGTTCATCACCGGCTGCGCTGTCGTTAATCAGCATACCGTCGATGGAAATTTCGCCGAATTCATTGATCAATAACGCAAGACGACGGGTTTGCCTATTTTTAATCAGGTTGCCCAGCAAAGTCGTTTTACCGGAACCGAGAAAACCGGTAACGATGGTGACAGGAATCATGCGTTGATATTCCATGCTTGTAACTGCTGCAATAGCGCATCGAAAGTTGAGGCAATAAACGGATAGTCCAGTTTAGGACGTTCGATGACCAGCAACGGAATGTTCAGCGCCTGTGTTGCTGCCACTTTGGCTTGATAGCCGCCGGCGTCGCCGGAGTCTTTGGTGATCACGCAATCGATTTTTAAGTCCTGCCATAAGGCTTCATTGAAAGCTTGCGAGAAAGGCCCCTGCATTGCGCAAATGTGGCTGCGCGGCACACCCAGATCGATTGCCCGTTGGATGAATTCAGGCTCCGGCGTCATGCGTACAAACCATTCGCATTCGTTAGCTCCAGGCGCCTGAAGAAAAGTCGCCAGATCTTTGGAGCCGGTAGTCAGGAAAATACGCTGACCGAGTTTAATGGCTTGTTCGGCTGCTTGCTCGGTGGAATCGCATTCGATGCCGGTATCCGCTACAAAAGAGCTGGGCCGTTCATAGCGCAAATACGGAATATCCAAACTTTCCGACAAGCCCATTAATTGCTCCGAAATCAGCTTGGCATAAGGGTGCGTTGCATCGACAATCGCCCTCGCTCGATGCTGAGTTAGCGCCTGCCTTTGCGCTTCAACGCCTTGATGACCGGCCCAGACCGATACGCCGGAACAATGCCGGGCAGCAACCTCGCCGCCGTATTTCGTTGCGGCGGATACCACGACCGGATAGCCTTGCTGCACCAATTCGTTAGCCAATGCATTGCCGTCGCTGGTGCCGGAAAAAACCCATAGCGCCTGTTCGGACAAACTATTTTCAAGCGGCTGTTCGGCGGATGTATCCCAGTTATTGTAGCCGCGCGGCGTAAAAATATAGCCTCGTTTGCGTTGGGTAAAACGGTTGCCGATTACGATGGTCGTCAGCATATCGAACTGCAAAGACAGCAAGTCTTCCAGATGATGAATACCGACTTTCTGTCTGGGCCGATAGGCATTATGTATCACGCCGCACAGCGTTTTTGGCGATTTTGATTCCAGCATGATATTGAGGATGCGGTACACGCCTTCCTGGCGACCGGCGCTTTGCACGTTATACAAAACGCAAGCCAGATCGGCTTGGGCAATATGCCGTCCGCGCTGCTCTATCCAATCCCAGGGACATAGTAGATCGGACAGGCTCAGCGTGGCAAAGTCATGCGACAACGGCGAACCTAATAACGAAGCGCAGGCATTGGCGGAAGTGATGCCGGGTATCACATTGACTTCATAGTCGTCGTCTTCGTGCATTTCATCGAAAGCCAGCGCCGCCATTGCATAAATACCGATGTCGCCGCTGGAAATCAGCGCGACTTTTTCGCCGCTACGGGCTTTTTCGATCGCAAGCAAAGCGCGCTCACGCTCCTGCGTCAGTGGAGGCGTATGGATTTCCTTGCCGGTTATCCACGGTTCAATCCAGCGCAAATACAAGTCATAAGCCACGATCACATCGCTATTCCGCAATGCCGCTTCGGCGCGCGGAACGATCAAATCGCTAAATCCCGGCCCGACCGAAACCAAATTCAATACACCTTTCATTCTTTTATCCACTGATTATTGCTCTGTCTATTTAAAAGCGATCACCACGAAGGCACGAAGAACACGAAGTTTTATTTCTTCGCGTATTCGTGGTGAGTTTTTCATGTTGCTGCGCTGATTCCCAAGCTCCAGCTCTCGTCGTTATACACAAGTCTATAAAAGCACGTCATTCCGGCAGGGATTGCCGGAATCCACGACTGCACGGATGCAGGAGGTAGAGCAACGCAGGAGCGGTTGCCGAGAGCACAGGGATGTGAATGCTCGTCATTAGGCAATTCCCGCGTTGCATGACTTACTGCCAGCTTGGACATTGCCCATTCATGGCTTCTGGATCCCGGCAATCCCTGCCGGGATGACGTTGTCACCCAGACACTTGTGTATAACAACGAGAGCTCCAGCTTGGGGACCCAAGTCTCGAAAGCTCCAGCTTTCAGTGTCTCGGGAAGCGGCATTCCCAAGCTAGAGAGATTGTGAAAGTATTCATGTGGGAGGGGCTTTAGCCCCGACTTTCGGGGCTAAAGCCCCTCCCACGATCAATAAAACAATGACTTAGAAGTCACTAAAATAGTATGCGTCATATTTTCAAAAATACTTTCACAGTCTCTAGAGCTTGGGAACGAGCGATCTGGCGGATGGCGCTCTATATATTATCTTCAACAACGGCAACAGCTACACCGTTTAAAGCCGTTTTCGGAACAATCAATCTGCCGCGAGTGCCGGCAATCAACGCGCAAGGTTCGCATACGCCCGGCAATCCCACATTCTGCTGCACCCAGTCCGAGGCCTTTGTTACCCAAGGCATGGCCGCCACTGTTGCGCTTGCTAATACGCGTAGCGGCAAATCATGTTGTTCACAAAACGCCAGCAAGCCCGGCTCGTTTGCCTTCAAGTCGATGGTCGCTATTTCACGCACTTCGTTTAACTGTCGCTCGCCCAGCGCCTGATACACGGCAGCGGCAATCTGCCCAGCCGTGACACCTTTGCGGCAACCTATGCCGATAACCAGCGGTTTTAAGGCCTCAGTAGCGGTGGTGATGACCGGCGCAGCACCGATTATATTGGCAACGCGGTAAGCCAAACGGTTGGCGCCGCCTTCATGGCCAGCCAGCAGCGACACCGCGAATCGTCCCGCTTCGTCCAGCACCACGACGGCCGGGTCGCTATGTTTGTCCTGAGTCAAACCATCGAGAAAGCGCACTGCGATGCCGCTGGCTGCAATCATGATCCATTGGTCATGTCGGCGGTAGGCGGCGGCGAACTGTTGTTTCTGGGGAGTCGCGTTATCAAGCCAAGGCCGATACAACACGCCTCCCAGCTGTTCTTGCAGGGCCAAAGCCAATGCCTCGCTTTCCGGTCGCACCAGCCAGATGCCGAAATCAGTCATGCTGCGTCCTTTTTTCTAACATACCCATCAACTTAAGCAGAAATTCCATATATTTAATCAAAAAAATTTATTCACCACGAAGACACGAAGTTCACGAAGGTTTTACTTTAGTTTTCTTTGTGAACTTCGTGTCTTCGTGGTGAAAATATGATGTTTATGACGACTTTTTCTTCACGACGCGGAATATATGCGTGAAATCTTTCGAATACAGACTGGATTCTGTTTGCGCATCACGCCCCAAAGCCGCGCCCACCAATAGCATGGTGGTCAGGTTCCAATCGCTGCTCTTGGTTTCTTTTAGAATAGTGCTCAAGGTGCCTTGGTAAGTCCGCTCTTCCGGCCAAGTTGCCCGATAGACCAGCGCTACCGGCGTATCGTCCTGGTAATGCAGGCGCAGGTCGGCGACAATTTTTCTCAAATGCGGCCCGGACAGAAAGATACACATCGTTGCTTGATGTTCGGCCAGTCGCGCAATCGATTCCAGTTCCGGCACGGCGGAGGCGCGGCCGGAAACGCGGGTCAGGATCACGGTTTGCGACACTTCCGGCTTGGTCAGCTCAGCTTTAATCGATGCGGCCGCCGAAGTAAACGAAGACACGCCCGGCACAATTTCGTAGTCAATGCCCAATGCATCAAGCCTGCGCATTTGTTCGGCGGTTGCACCGTAAATAGCCGGGTCGCCGGAATGCAGGCGCGCCACATCGCAATCGGCTTGCTGAGCGCGGCGATAGCAGGCTTCCTGTTGTTCAAGGTCGAGCTTCGCGGTGTCGATCAATTCGGCATCGGCGCGGCAATGCTGCAACATGTCGGTAGGCACCAGCGATCCGGCGTACAGCACCATGCTGACCCGGCCAAGAATATTTGCGCCGCGTAATGTAATCAGATCGGAAGCGCCGGGGCCAGCGCCTATAAAATAAACTTTCATTCTAAAGACCTTATTTGTCCACGAAAAACACGAAAGCCACGAAATAAATCATTATTCGTGTGTTGAGTTAGCCAGTCATTCTTTGGGTGATGATCCGCAGTTTTATATGTAGCTGAACATTTTCGTGCTTTTTGTGTTGTTCGTGGACAAAATGATTTTTCTACGTTCATGTATGTCTTCTCTCTCTGGGTGTTTTGCGTATCAATAAAGTGGCGAGATAGCCCATCGCCGAGGTAGCGCATAACTCGCTGATATTATCCGCCAGCATTTCGTCTTCCAAGCCGATGCGGCGGGCAAAAGCGCAGTGCTCGGCGATGCCCATTTCACGAAGCAGGGCCAACACCCAGGGCAGGCGAGGGCCGATCTTCATCAGTATGACGATGTCATGGCTTTCGATGTCTTGCCGCAATGCCGCCTCATCTTCGGGACAAGGCAGAATCAGCATGCGTTCCTTGCCGACACCCAACGGCCAGCCCATAGCCGAGGCAGCCGCCGCATAACTGGTGATGCCTGGAAAAGTGCGTTGCCGCAAATCAGGCAAATACTCGCGCAAAGCAGCCAATATATAGCCGTAAGTGGAGTAAGTCAGGCTGTCGCCTATGGTCAGGTAAGCCACATTGCGACCTGCGCGCAAATCGACGGCGATAGTCTCGGCCAGTTGTGCATAATGCTCGCTTAGCACGGAACGGTCGGGATCCATGTTGAATTCTATTTCCCGTATCCGTTCCGGAGCGATGTCGATGCCTGCCAGGCATTGCAAGGCCACCGAAGTCTCCGAGCTGCGCGCACGAGGCGCATAAACGATGTCGGCCTGCTGCAATGCTTCGACCGCAGCCAGCGGAATGTAACCCGCAGGCCCCGGTCCCACCCCTATGCCCAAGAATATACCTGGCAAACTCATATTGCTTCTCTCATAAATAAGTATTTTATCGTTTAAACGCGCTGCATCACTGTCATTAAGTTAAGAAGACAATGACCATCGTAGGAGCGGGCCGCGCCCGCGACATTTGGCCGACGATTGCAGAGTTACAGCTCTTTCATCGCGGGCATGGCCCGCTCCTACAACGCTTAACTTAATGGCAGTGACGTAGCGCATGGGAGCGAGAATATGAGTGACTCATGCGGCTCTCAAGCTATCGCCTTGTAAATTAAATAGCCGCACTTCAACTGTTTTCACGGCAGGCACACGGGCATGAACAAGTGCGCCGATGCGCTGCTCAATGTCTATCCACAACGCTTGCGAACCGGGTTCGTTTGTCAATATTTCTATAGCGGCTTCCACGGTGTTCGCCTGTTCCAGCTCTTGTACCAGACGGCTGCTAAATCCTCGTTCCGCCGCTATGCGGGCGACAACGCTCATCGCCATGTCGCTCCTGCTGGAGTGTGTGTCCCATACGCCATCCAGCACTTTGGCCAGTTTGCCCGGATGTCCCAATAGCCATAACACATCCAGGTCACGCTGTTGTTCAACCAAGGCCTGCTGCGTAAAGGCCAGCGCATCGCCAAGAAAATTGGCGATTTGCACTGCGCGTTGCTCGGGCAAATCCAGCACTTCTCGGGCATAGGCTCTGCCGATTTTGCCGGGCAGCAAAGCGATGCTGTTTATATCATTACCGCCCAAAGCGACTCGGACATAAACTTCAATCGAGGCAATCCAGGACGCCAGCGATAAGGGTTCTACTATGCCCGAGGTACCGAGTATCGAAATGCCGCCGACTATGCCCAGTCTTGGGTTGAAAGTCTTTTTGGCAATCGTTTCTCCGTTGATACAACCTATGGTCAGGTCGAAGCCTTCGTCATTGCCGGACAGTTCGGCGACTGCCTGCCGCATCATACTGCGCGGCGTCGGGTTGATTGCGGGCTCTCCGACTGGTACGCGCAAACCCGGTTGAGTCGCAGTGCCGACGCCGTCTCCGGCGAAAAAGCGTATCTGTCCTTTATCGTTTCTTCGCACTTCGGCAAAGAGGGTGGCTCCGTGCGTGTTATCCGGGTCATCGCCGCCGTCTTTTAGCACTTCGGCTCGTACCGTTTGTTCGTCCAGCCGGCGGCAGCTCTGAATCGGTACGGTCAGGTAATGGAGATCGTCAGGCAATGTTATTTGCACCTGTGTGCGACGCTCGCCGTGCAGCAGCAGATAAAGCGCGGCTTTTACCGCCGCCGTGGCGCAGCTGCCCGTAGTGCGCCCGCGCCGTAAACCGTTCGATGCGAGTACATTAAGATCGAATTGTTTAAGCTCCGTCTGAGCCATACTCTGCAAGCTGATTCACCGCATCGATCATCAAGCCGTTGACCACAGTTGCTGCCCAGGGCGAACCGCCGCGTGTACCGCTGTTGGTGATACGCGGCACTTGCAGGCAGCGTTTTAATTCCGCTTTGGATTCGCAGGTGCCGACAAAACCGACCGGCAGGCCGATCACCAGCTGCGGCCGCCAGCCGTGCTCCCGGATCAAGCGCACCGCTTCCATAATTGCAGTCGGCGCATCGCCTATCGACAGTATGATATCGTTACCGAATTTTTCAAAAGCGCGTCGTATTCCGGCTGCGGAACGGGTGATGCCTTGCGTTTGCGCCATTAGCGCCGTTTCATGGTCATGGACTCCGCACCAGGTTTCGATGCCGAGTTGTTCAAGCAGCGCACGCTTTAGGCCGGTCTGTACCATGGTCACATCGGTCACCACCACCTTGCAGCGGAGCAGAGCGCGGATGCCGGTTTCAATGGCACCCGTCGAAAAATAAATGTCATCGACTGCATTAAAATCGCCGCTGGTATGCACCAAGCGTTGCAGCACGGTTAGATGCGCCTCGGGAAAAACCGACCAGTCACGTCCGGCGGCGATAATGCGAAAGCTTTCGGCTTCTATCGGATGCGGCACGTAAGGCGCAAATTCTGTTGCAGCATCAGCTGTTTTTTCGGCTAAGCCGCGCACTTGAAGATGATGAGGACGCTGCGGTTCGCCGACCTGTTGCTCAAAGCCGACGATTTGCACCCGGTATTTACACAAGGAGCAGTTCATCTCCGCACGGCCTTCTATCGCTTCTTGGGCTCTGGCGATCAGGACCTCGGCGACATTCGGATGTACGCCCAGATAACCTGATTTGAGTACTTCCAGGTCGGGCTCGCGTTCCTGCAACGCATCGGCCGCTTCATAAATACGCTTGACCAATATACCGTCGAACAGAAAAAACGGCACCACGATCAACCGTGCATAGCCCAACTTAGCGGCAGTGCGCAGGCCATCGGCAACCAGCGGCTTGGCCGTGCCCGAATAACAGACATAAGATCCGCCAAAGCCCATGCCTTCTTCAATCATCCGTGCAAACTTGGCGACTTCGCCGTTCGCGTCGGGATCGGTAGTGCCGCGGCCGACCAGTACCAGGCAGGTTTCGTCGCGGCGTACCGTTTTAGATGATGTCGCTTCGGCCTCGACGATGCGTTCTTGCACTACTTGCAACAATAGCGGATGCAAGCCCAGCGGTGCGCCGAAATGAAAGTCGATCTCGGGATGTTCGCGCGCAAAAGTCAGCAGTTCGCTGGGCATGTCGTTTTTGGCATGCGTCGCTGCCAGTAATATGCCGGGTACCATGACGACTTGTTTGGCGTCGGCGTCGGCGTTGAGCTGTTCTGTAATCGCCTGATCGATAGTCGGGGCGGCGAATTCCAGGTAGCCGTGGCTGACTGTGTGCTGCGGCGCACGTTCCTTGACCAGTTCAATCAGTTGCTCGAATTCCCGAATGCCGTCGGCATCGCGGCTGCCGTGTCCTGCGATAACGATGCCGAAGGGGTGTTGTGTTTCAGCCTGCATCCGATAACTGCTCCGTTGCGGGTTCGATCTGGCTGGACATCGGGCTGCGGGTGCGGATTAGCATGATGCTCATATCGCTGAATTCCTGTGTCGCACAGTCGGCGAGTGTGCCATGCCATTCCGCTTCCGAGCGGGTTAAATTTTCCCAAACTTCGGTCGGATGGTCGGGCGATATACCTTGCTCCAACAGGTAAGCGGCGATATGTCGCGGCATGAATGAGCGCGCTTCGTCCCACGGGCAGGGGATCACGATTGCATTGCGTTGGTCTTGCAGCGCATGCACCAGATGTTGCTTAAACGGGGTTAAATCGCCGCGGCGGTGGAAAGTGATAAATGTCGTTTCGTCGAAACAGACCTTGGCCCGTGACGCAAGTATCTGCGCCGAAGATATGCCCGGCACGGTTTCGACCGGGTGGCCGCAGGCGCGCTCTACCCGTTCCAGATACTGGAAGCCGCTGAAATGGATGTCGCCCATGAACACCACGACACAGTTTTTGCCCGCATGGTGTTCAATTGCCACCTTCGCCAACTGCTCGGTCTGGTCGCGGTAATTCATCAGCACGGTTTCCGCGGTAGCGGGAATCAGGCTTTGCACGACGTTAATGACGGCATCGAATCCGGCTACTACGTCGGCATTGCGGATCAGTTCCGCGCCGCGCTGGGTTAGATAAGCAACGTCGCCAGGGCCTGCGCCTATGCAGATGATCATACAAACCTCTTAATAATTTTTAACTTTAAATGGTTAATCATAAATTCTTAAACAACTTTTACTACGAAACTGGTGCTATGTGTTTTTTTAAAACGGCCAGCCCATGAAATATGTGTGTTAAGTAATTATCATGTGGTTTGCTGAAGTTTTTTTTGAATGTAATTAATGAATTGTAATCCCTCTTCATAAAGTTTATAAATTTCAGGGACTGTTTTGTTATCAAGGTTGTATGCAGCGAAATTACTATGTACCAATATATTTCTAATGTGACCTATTTCAAGAAATGCTTTGACTGCCGATTCAAGGTTTTTGTCAGCATTAATTTCCGCTTCAACATTTTTTTTGAATTCCTCGCCGAACAGCGAGAAAAAAGCGTTTGCATTCTTACCAGGTTTATCAAGATTATCTTTTTCTCCCCAGTTAAAATAGGTGTGATATTGCATCCCAATAGCTTTTTTTTTGAAAAAACTAATTACTTTTAAATTGTTATTTGTTTCTTTTGAAATAAAATCGATCAATATATGTTGGATTAAATGTTCAAAGTAACTTGCAGAAGACAAGGCAAATATTTTTTTGAAGTTTTTGTCAGCATAACTGGACAATGATGGCTGTGATTGTTCATTCAGAACATCGACAATACTTTTATATTCTTCATTTAATATGTCTACTGGAGTCATAATATTATCCCAGCATTTGTTTTGCCAGAGAGATTCTAAACCTCACATTTTTCTCGCTCGCCGTGCCAGATTGCGTAGCATCAATAAATCGTTCGTCGTTTTTTAGCAGTTCGACTTTTGAGAAATTCACATCATTTATATCTAGGGTATTTTCTAAGAAGGGTTTTATGCAACTGGCGACAAATATTGATTCAAATACAGAAATATTAAATCGGCCTGTTTTGCTATGAAAAAGTTGGTCATCATTGGTAGATGATTTATTTAAAAAAGACATGAAAAGAGACTCAAGATAATTAATGTTTTCATCTGGAAATCCTTTTGCTTTAAGTGAAAATTTATTGAGAAATTTTGTCATTGATGGTTTGTAGGATTCTCCATCAATCAACATTGCAAAACCTCTCAGAAGTATTTCAATATCCTTCATATTCAAGTCAGGTGTGTTAGATGGGGTAAGTTTTCTCCATTCTGGATTGAGATTTATTTTATAAAGCATGTCATAAAACTTGGAATGGAAAAGACTGGTTCTGATTTCTTGAGGCTTTAAATTAACACCACCTGAATTGAGACGATTAAAGATTTCAAATACGACAGAGTGTTCGTCATCGGGTGCATTTTGTTTAATAATGATATTTCTGATAGTTCGCAAGTCAAATGAAACTTTGTCTTCTTCGTCTAAAGTAAAGTAATTTAACCCATTAAATTTATTTGTTTGCCCCCGCTGAGAAGTTGGGAGTTTGAGATTGAAGTCTGTAAAGTAGTCATTGTTATTCAGTATAGAATCAGGGATGCCTTTGTTTTCGTCAAAAATCATGCGAAGTTCAAGGCGTTTTTCATTCCGAGGAAATCTTTTTTTCATGAAGTAATAGATAGTCATATAACGCTGCTGACCATCAATAACTATAAATTTATTTTTTGCTTCTTCGTATAGAAATATCTGGGGAATTGGAATACCTATAATTATGGATTCAATTAGTTTCGAGGCTCTCTTAATGTCCCAGACATAATTACGCTGAAATCCGGGTATTTTTACAATTCCTGATCCGATAAAATCAAATAGTGTCTTTATATTAAAGTCATTTGGCGATGCTGAAATATCATATTCAGTAAAGCTAATATCTTCTGATGAACTATTCAAATCGTCTTCAGGATCAATCCAGATAAGTTCTTCTTGCATAGGGTTGTCTTTCATTAAAATCTCCAAATATTCTTAATATTTAACGCAGTAAGTGTGATTTATAGGGTAAATCTAGTATTACACAACTCAATACAGGGTTAATCATTTTTAAATTTAAGCTGTCCCCGTATCGTCAGCGCCAGATTTTCTGCCGATAATTCTTCCAGCGTCAGGCATTCAGCGCCCAATGCTTGTGCCAGTTGACGGGCGCGACCCAATCGTAAATAGCCTGTTTCGGTATCGAGCACCAGAGCGGGTATGCCACGATCTGCCAGTAGTTCTGCAAATCTTAAGGATTCCTGCCAAGGATCGTTGCCATCGTTCAGTGCAACATTGGCTTTGCCGTCGCTGAGCAGCACCAGCAATGGCGGCATGCTGGTTTTTTCCAATGTTTCCAGCGCTACAGAAAGCGCATGAGGTAACGGAGTACGGCCGCCGGTAGGAAGGTTGCGCAGGTTCTGTTCAGCAAGGTCGACGCTGCGGGTGGGCGGCAGCAATAGCTGGGCAGACTCGCCGCGAAAGCTGATTACCGCGACTTCATCGCGCTGCTGGTAGGCATCGGTCAGCAGCGATAACACAGCGCCCTTGACCGCTTCCATGCGCCGTTGCGCGGCCATCGAGCCTGAGGTATCGACGACAAACAAGATCAGGTTCGCTGTTTTGCCGGTGCGGATCTGCTGGTGCAAATCGTCTTTTGTGACCTGAAAATTGTTTGAATCTCGAAGCGCTGCGCTACGCAATGTGGCGCCGACGGCAAGACTGCTTGGATTCAGGTCGGGCACGGCGCGTATCACCCGGCCGCGCGGCGCATCGGTCGCAGTGCTGCGCTTGCCTGAGCTGAAACGGTTGGAAACCGTATCGACGTCTATTTTTCGGACATTACCGGCAGATGCGGCGGCAAAGACTTGTTGTTGGTCTTCCGGCTCGCCGTCATTTCGATCATTTTCCTGCTCGCTATCTTCAGCATCGGATTCGCTTTGATCCAGTGGCTGCATTGCCTGTTGCATCAGGTCATCGAGCTGATCTTGATCCAGCCCCGGTTGTTCGAACGGCTTGCGCCTGCGCCGATGCGGCAGCACCAGTTCAGCCGAGCCGCGCACGTCTTTCGGCGTTACCTGCGACCGTCCTTCGAGCGCCGCCAATGCCCGCGATGCTTTGTGCATGACGATATCGGCGCGAAGACTCGCGACGTCGAATTCGCAGCACAAATGGCTGATCAAATCGAGCAGCGCATCGTCCAGCGTCACTTCCGGCAGCAATTGCTGAGCGGTGGCGAGTTGATGGCGTAAAGCCTGTTGTTCCTGCATCCAGACGGCAGCGTAAGCCGTAGGGTTAGCTTCGTAAGCAATGCGTCTGCGCACGACTTCCGAGCGCAAAACCTTGTCACGAGGCGCGGTCACTTCAACCATCAGCCCGAAGCGATCCAGCAGTTGTGGGCGTAGATCGCCTTCTTCCAGGTTCATCGTGCCGATCAGTGTGAAGCGGGCAGGGTGGCTGATTGACAAGCCTTCGCGCTGCACCGCATTAACGCCCATGGCAGCCGCATCCAGCAGCACGTCGACCAGATGGTCGGGCAGCAGGTTGACTTCATCGATATAGAGTATGCCCCGGTGCGCCGCAGCCAGTAAGCCGGGCTTGAAAACGCGCTGACCACCTTTAAGTGCCTGCTCCAAATCCAGTGTGCCGATAACGCGGTCTTCGGTGGCTCCCAACGGCAGGGTAATGAAAGGCACGGGCTGTGGATGCGAATTTATGGTGGGAGAGACTTTAGTCTCGGCAAGCGCGGCTAAAGCCGCTCCCACAGGATTACATGTTTCGCAGTATTGATACGGCGCACCGGGCGCGCAGTTGAACGCGCAACCGGCAACCCGCTCGATCAGCGGCAGAATGTCGGTCAACGCCCGTGCCGCCGTGCTTTTTGCGGTGCCTTTGTCGCCGCGTATCAGTACGCCGCCCAGCGACGGATCGACCGCGCACAGCAGCAATGCGGTCTTGAGCTGGGTTTGTTCGACGATAGCGGAAAAAGGGAAGGTGGCTTGGGTCATCTTAAAAACGGATTTTGTCCACGAAAGGCACGAAAAAAATCAAAAAAGTAGTCCCTAATATTTTTACTAGGTCCGCATTTTTAGCAAAGTAGGCCGGAATAAGCTGATTCAAGCGGCAGCGAGAATTAGCGTTTCCGGCAAGCATTTGAGTCTGCCGGAAACGCCACCTTGCGCTACGCGCTTGGATGGTCTTATTCCGGTCTACTTGGCTAGCAGGAAGTGACGGGATTGCAAGCTTTGCTTGCCAAAGCAGGCGAAGCCTGCACTCCAGCGCCAAGGTCATTTTGGTATCAATGGAATCTTGGCGACTATAAGGATGTTTTTGTGCTTTTCGTGTATTTCGTGGACAAAAAATCATCATACCCCGCGCGGTGTTTCGCCGCGCGCCTCCAACAAGGTTTCGCTATGCAGGTATAAAGCCTGCAATGCATCCAGCGTCTGTTGCTTTGGCTCGGCCCACATGCCGCGGCAGGCGGCTTCCAGCAGGCGCTCGGCAATCGCGTTTTGCGCCCATGGGTTGGCTTCCTCCAGAAAGCGTTGCATTTCCGGGTCCATCGCATAAGTCTCGGCGACTTGCTCGTACATCCAATCATCCATGACTTGAGCGGTGGCGTCATAGCCGAATAAATAATCGACGGTTGCGGTCAGTTCCAGGCCGCCTTTGTAGCCGTGACGTCGGATACTGTCCAACCATTTAGGGTTGACCACGCGCGAGCGGAATACCCGCAAAGTCTCTTCTTTCAAGTCGCGCACTTGCGCCCGCGACGGATCATGGCTGTCGCCGAAATACTTGCGCGGCTGCGTTCCGGTCAAGGCTCTGATCGTGGCGATCATGCCGCCGTGAAATTGCAGGTAATCGTCGCTGTCGAAAATATCGTGTTCGCGGTTGTCCTGATTGTGCAAAGCGACCTGAACGCCGGACAGGCGGGTGCGGAATGCGTCGCGCTGATCGTCGCCCTGTTGACTGCGCCCATAGGCATAGCCGCCCCAGTTGACATAGGCTTCGGCAAAGTCGGCATCGGCTTGCCAGTTTTTTTCCTGGATCAGCGGCAAGATGCCTGCGCCGTAACTGCCGGGCTTGGCTCCGAAGATACGAAACCCGGCGCGCTGCGAGGCTTCATCTTCGGTCAGGCCTTGGCCTATCCATTCGCCCAGTTCGGCAAGATAATGTTTGCGGACAAAGTTTTGCGACAGCGGCTCGTCCAGCGCAATAACGGCGTTGACTGCATCGTCAATCAAATCGATCAGTTGCGGAAAAGCGTCGCGGAAAAAACCGCTGATACGGGTCGTGACATCGATGCGCGGGCGTTTTAATTCGTCCAGCGGAATGACTTCAATGCCGGTCAAGCGGCGGTTTTCGGCTTGCCATACCGGACGCACGCCGAGCAGCGCTAAAATCTGCGCCACGTCATCGCCGTGGGTACGCATCGCGCTGGTGCCCCAGATGCTGATCGCGACGCTCTCGGGATAATCGCCTGTTTCGCGAACGTAGCGAGACAGCACTTCATGCGCTAATTGCTGGCCGACGCGCCAGGCTGATTGGGACGGTACGCTACGCGGATCGACCGAGTAAAAATTACGTCCTGTTGGTAGGATGCTGGCCATGCCTCGTGTCGGCGATCCGCTGGGACCCGCGGGTACGTAGCCGCCGGACAGGCCGCGCAGCAAGTTGTTGATTTCGTCTGTGGCACGGGCAAGATTGGGAACCAGTTCTCGGCAGGCAAAGTTCAGTACGCGTTTTATTGCGGCGAAATCATCGTTCCCACGCTCTGCGTGGGAATGCAGGTTGAATCGCTCTGCGGTTCGGGACGCTGGAGCGTTCCCGACTGGGTTACCACGCAGAGCGTGGGAACCATAAATACTGGTATCAAAGGTTTTACTGATAGCTTGGTCTATGGCTGACTCGGAGTAAGCGTGTATCTGTAATTCACTGAATAATCGTTTGCATATCGCTTCGATGGTTTCCAGTACGTCGGCATGGGTAGGCAAAGGTCGCTCGGACAGTTTTTCAAGCTCAATATTTGCTTGTTCCAATCGACGGCCCTGATGTTCCAGTAACGAGTCCATGCTCAGTCCAAATAGCCGCGCAATTTCTATAGGCAGTCCCGGGATGTCCTGATTCGGCAAGCGGGTAAGAGAGACCAACATATCTACCAGTTGCTCGTTTTCCGGCGCTTGTCCGAGGATATGTAAACCGTCGCGGATTTGCGCCGCGCCCAGTTCGCACAGATAGCCGTCCAAATCCTCGATCAAATGCGCGACATCGGCACCGGCCATTTTGGTTAGCAATTCGGGCAGTCCATCTTCTTGATGGTGATGATCTGGATCGTAGTCATGATGACGCCCGTGGTGGCACTCCGCATGTTCATCGTTATGATCGTGATGATGTTCGTCATGTGCATGATCATGGTGACTATGAGGGGCACAGTGTCCCTCGCCATGGTCATGATGGTGATCATCATCGTGTTCATGTTCATGATGATCATGACCGTGATGCTCATGTTCGCGGTGATCGTGGTCATGATGATCGGCATGGTGATGATCTCCATGATGTTCATCATCATGGTCATGATGCAGCAGCCGGGCCTGCAAGTCGGTATCCAGATTGGTTTCTTTGACCAAGTCCCAGATTTGTTGCTGCAACAACGGCAGTTTGGCCGGATCGAGCACTTCAACCTGATAATATTCATCGACCAGTTGGGTCAGCTGGGCCAATGCGCCGTAAGTGTCGGCGGTAGTCATCGGCGGCGTCAGGTGATCGACAACGACCGCATGGGCGCGGCGCTTGGCCTGCGCGCCTTCGCCGGGATCGTTGATAATGAACGGGTAAAATAACGGCATGTCAGCCAGCAACGCATCGGGAAAGCAGTTTTTCGACAAGCCCACAGCTTTGCCTGGAAGCCATTCGAGCGTGCCGTGTTTCCCGACATGCACAATTGCATCGGCTTTCCATTCGTCACGCAACCAGCGATACAGCGCATAGTAATGATGAGTGGGCGGCAAGTCGGGCTGGTGGTATATCGCGTCGGGGTCCATGCCGTAGCCGCGCGGCGGCTGCAAGGCCACGAAGCTGTTGCCCAGTTCCAGTCCTGCCAGCGCGAGATGGCCGTCATGCAGATAAGCCTCGCCCGGCGCGGCTCCCCATTGCGCGATCATTTTTCTCTGCATTTCAGCGGGTAAGTCTTCAAACCATGCTTGATATTGAGTCGCCGGTACGCGGCCGATGGCATGGGCTAGCTGTTCGCTGGTCAGATAAGTGTTGTCGTAAGCGCAACGGTCGATCAGTTCGTGGATCAGTGCGGTGCCGCTTTGATGAAGCACATCCCAGTGCTTCACCCTTCGGGTGCTTTCGCATCCCAATGCGCTCCCGGCGCATTGGTCCGGCAGTTCGCCGATGTTATAACCGGCGGCTTGCATGGCTTGCAGAATCCGCATCAGGGATGCCGGTGCATCCAGGCCGACCGCGTTGCCGATTTGCGAGGCCTTGCTGTTGGAATTGGTGAATACAAAGGCGATCCGCTTATCGGCATTGTCCAGGCGTTTAAGCCGTGCAAAGCGTGAGGCGATTTGGGCAATGCGCGCGCCCCGATCCTGCACCGGTTCGTATTCGATCAATTCATTCGATAGGCCGGAGGCTTTCGCTTTGAACGATAGCGGCACTGTGATGATGCGTCCGTCGAATTCCGGCAATACCACATTCATTGCCGCATCCAGCGGATTGAGGCCGCGCGCCGATTGTTCCCATTGATTCTGCATCATGCCGCTGGTGATAGCTTGCAGCACCGGCACATTGAGTTGCTCCAGCACCGCCACCGACCAGCCTGCGGGCGTGGCTCCGCCTGGGGTGATTTCGCCCATCGCAAACGCGGTGGTGTTGATCAGTACGTCGATATGCGCGCTTTGTTCGCCGCTAAAATAACTTAAGGCTATGGGCAGGGTCGCATCACTGTGGCTTGCGCGTAACGACGAGGTGAATACGGGCAATACGTTCAGGTCGAGTTTTTCCAGTTGTTCAATCAAAGCATCGATAAAGCGCGTGTTGCCGCTCATCCAGTGGGCGCGGTAAAACACGATGCCGACGCTGGCTCGTTCGGGCGCTCTCAGGACAAGCCAGTCGTCTATGTCGGCATCTTGGGATAAATCGGGGTGATAAATGCCGTGTTCGGGCAAATCGACAGCCGGTTCAAAACCAAAACCGGTCAGCAAAAAATGATCGGAAAGATAGCGCAGCAGTTGCGCCATATTGACGCTGCCGCCTGCCTGAAAATAGGCCTGTACTTGATGCAGCACGTCGGACGAAACGGTGGATGCTGCGGCCAGTTCGGGATCAGGCTCGCCGGTGCCGCTAATGGCGATTAAGTGCAGTCCTCGGCTTTTGGCATGACGCACCAGATCGGCAAAGCCCGGCACACTGCCGAGACGGCCCAGCACGCGCAGTACGATGATATTTGCCGAGGTAAGCTGATGCTCCAACAACTCGGCCATTTGCGCATCGCTTTCCAATGCCTGCAAGTTGATGCCGGTTATTTCTGAGAAACTTTCCGGCAGTTGCGCCTGTGCGCTTTGCAGCACCATCAGGTCGTTGGGTGCATGAGTCAGCAGGGCAACAGGCCTGTTCAAATCAGACATCGCCGGTGCCCAGGCGGTGGAAAACATGCTCGCTAACTTCGGTGTCATTTTCCAGGTGTTCGCTAACAATGCGCTCCAACACGGACTCGTCGGTACAGGAATACCAGACGCCTTCAGGATAAACGACCAGGATCGGGCCATTTTTGCAGACCGCAAAACAGTTTGAGCGGGTGCGTTTTACGTTGAGCTGAGGGCGGGCATCGATTTTCTGGCCCAGTTGTTGAAATGCTTCGGTGTTATTTCCAGAACAGCGCGGACCAGTACACATCAGTACATGTTTGTTGTGGGTTCTCATAACTTTTTTTTGTAAAACCGACCCATCAAACCGCCAATCGCCAGCCAAAAGACAGCGTTCGCAAAAACAGTGGCGACTATAAAAGATTGTGCTAATTCGGCAGGTGCGGCACTGCTGTGAACTTCCGGCTGCGGCGCGCTGATTAAATGAGGTGCTGCGAGCAATACGGCACCGAAAAATTTGTTGGTCCTTGTTTTTGCAAAAGCCAGCAGTGATAAACCGAAGCCGGTATCGAGCACCGTTATCAGCCACCAGCTTTGCCGGTCTGCCAGTTTGGCTGCTGTTGTGCCGGGTACCTCCGGCGGCAATCCCAATGACGGCGCGACGAAAAAGGTTAAATAACCGGCCAATCCCCACAACAGTCCTATGCGCCAACTGCCGGGGCGGCCGCGCAAACACATCACAGAACCAATCAGCAGGGCAAAACCCACACCCAGACTGATATTGGCTACCGCGGTAAAAAACGTCCGCTCCACGCCGTTCTCAGGCTGCCAGTCGTGATGTTCATGGCTGTTGTCCGTGTTGGGAATAGTGACAGCAGCTTCCTCGTACACCTCGGCCTTGAGTAGGGTGGGGATGACTTGAATTTGTTGAACGGCGGTTAATAACAAACCCGCCAGTAAACCCGTCCAGAGAGCTGCAATAACCAGCTCCCTGAAGGTAGTCAGATTAAACATTAATGGCACGGAAAGCTGGCGGAATGGCGTCCGTCATGTGCGGCGTTATGCAGTTGTGCGGCTTCTGCGAAACCGGCGGCATACAACAATCCCAATCCAAGCATGCCGGCCAGCATTGCAGGCAGTATTCTGTCTTTTAAGACTTCGGAGTGGGTTTGTGGTTGAGCGTTATCGAGCAAAACAGGTGTTGATGACATGTGTTTTCTCCTGAGTGAAGAGACAGCAAAACCGGCGATGCTACCGGCGGAAATAATCTGTACAGGGAGAAAAACAGGACGGACGCGAAAGAGAGCAATCCATCTGGGCGCCCTCCGCGCACAAATTCGATTATTGCTTCAGGCCGGTCTCCGGGCTCACGAGTTGGATGTCAATGCTTGAATTTCCAAGGTTAGCGCCTTCCCATGAATTACACAGTGGCGTCTACTAACTTTTACTCGTTTACCGTTGCGGGGGCAGCGTAGGCTTTGTTTGCTTGATCTTGAGCGAACTCACCGACTTCCCGTTTCAATTCTGCGGACGATAGTCCATGAATACCTAAAGCAGGTTATACGGAGCTAGTATATTCACTCGATTAAAAACTAGCAAGCGCCAGTCATTTGGGTATTCATACGTATTGTATAGGGGCTTGACGTATTGTATTTAGGGTTTGTAGTTGAAGCTGCTCGAATAATGCCTGATCCTTTTTAGGCATTTCTGATCAAGAGGAAGGTTATGAATCATCAACTTGAGAATAAACGGGTATTGGTAACTGGCGGTAGCCGGGGCATTGGCGCCGCGATTGTAAAGCGTCTCGCTCAAGAAGGCGCCCATGTCGCGCTGACCTACGTTAGCAAACCCGACCAAGCGAACGCAACGGCAAAGGCGGCTCAGGCGTTTGGAGTCAAGGCTATCACGATCAAGGCCGATAGCGCAGATGCCAATGCGGTGGTATCTGTCGTGGAACGGACGGTGGATGAGTTGGGCGGCATTGATATTTTAGTCAACAACGCCGGCATTGCCGTGATAGCGCCCATTGACGCCTATCGGCTCGAAGATCTTGATCGCACCTTGGCTGTGAATCTGCGTGCGGTGTTCGTTGCCACCCAGGCCGCTGTAAAGCACATGAAGACGGGCGGGCGCATCATTACGATCGGCAGTTGCAACGCCGAGCGCGTACCCTTTGAGGGCGGTGCAGTCTATGCCATGAGCAAGGCTGCGCTGGTGGGCTTGGTCAAGGGACTGGCGCACGACCTCGGTCCTCGCGGCATCACCATCAATAATGTTCAGCCGGGGCCTATCAACACCGACTTGAACCCCGAAGACAGCGACTTTGCAGACATGCTGCGGAAGCAAATGGCCATGCCACGCTACGGCACTACCGACGAAGTAGCGGCTATGGTCGCTTATCTTGCCGGAGCTGAAGCGGGCTTCGTAACCGGAGCAAGTCTGACGATTGACGGTGGATTCACTGCGTAATCATCGTCGGATAAGCGTTTGACTTTGTTTGAAGTGCTATGGCTTCTTAGAGCGCGGCCCGGATGAAACCCGTAGCTCGCCAATGCCGATCCGCAGTGCCTCGACATCAAGTTCATGTTCAAGGCGATGCAGGATCTCGTCGCTGATCACGTCATCGTTCCTAAGGCTAATCACGGCTAATCGCTCAGCTGTCAGAGTCTCGTGCCGCAAACGCCTGAATGCCTTGGTTACCTCTTTTGTGCATTCCGCCCCAGGAGCGTCAAGATTGACGTTGCGTTGCAAGCGACGGCTGTAGTGGACCCGTAGCTGTTCGATGTGGTCCGGAACCGGCCAACCTTCATCGGCCACCGTATCAAGAAGCTCCAGAGCGGCCATTGCTGCACGCTCCCTAGCCTTTCTCTCCTCATACTCAATGGTTCTGTCTTCAGCTAAATTCAAAAGGCGGATCAGCAGCGGAAGCGATAAGCCTTGTAATACCAATGTGACCAGAATGACCATGAAGGCCATCAGGATTATTTCCGCACGAAAAGGAAAAGGAGCTCCTGCGGCTGTAGTGAAAGGCAGCGCTAATGCAGCAGCAAGGGACACAACGCCACGCATACCGCTCCAGCCGAGAATAAGCAGATTCGACCAAGGCGGCATCGGATCCCGTGCCCGTAACGAAGAGCTTAGGAATCGGGGCAGCCAGGCCGCTATAGGAACCCATATCAGACGTACAACGATGGCTGTCGTACTGACCAGTATGCCGATCACAGTCAGCGAAGCCAATTGGCTGGACGGAATCGCCTCACGGAGAGTATCGAGTTGCAGGCCGATGAGGATGAAAATGATGCCGTTGAGTAAGAACACCAGAAGATCCCAGACCGCCCTCGCTTGGATTCGGGTAATCGGTGCAACGATGGCGCTGAAATGTTGGCGGAGATAAAGGCCTCCAGTCACGCAGGCCAATACTGCCGAGGCCTGAACTTGGTCGGCCAGGACCCATGCAATGTAAGGAGCCAGCAATGTAATGGCGATCTCGCTGAAACTGTCTTCGGTCAGGCGTAACACCCAGCAGCTCACGATGCCCACGATGATCCCGACAGCAATGCCCATGCTTGCTGCAAGAAAGAAGTCCATGACTGAGTTACTAAGCTCAAAAGTGCCGCTGACCGCCGCTACAAGCGCCGTGCGATAAAGCACCAAAGCGGTCGCATCGTTGACCAGACTTTCGCCTTCCAGTATGGTGACGCCCCTGCGGGGAAGGTGAAGTTGCTTCACGATCGCAGTAGCAGAAACAGCATCGGGTGGCGAGACTATAGCGCCCAAAACAATGGCTTCGGCCCATCCAAGGCCCGGCAATGCGGCATGAGCTACACCCGCAACCGCAGCCGTCGTAACCAGTACTAAGCCTACAGCCAATAGTGTGATCGGGCGAGCGTTGGCGCGAAAATCCCGCCAAGACGTAAAATAGGCTGCCGCCCAGAGCAGGGGGGGCAAAAAGACCAGGAATACCAGATCAGGGTCAAGATGAATCGTGGGCAGGCCGGGTACGAAACTTAAAACCAAGCCTCCGATCACCAACAGAATTGGATAGGGAATGGCAAGCTTGCGTGCGATTGTTGTCAAAGCGAGTACGGCCATTAACAGCAGAATGATTATCTTGAGCTGATGAAGATCCATACATTCTCCTTCTAGTCGCCGGCGTTTAAAGATATCGTCAGGATTTCTATAGAATGTATCATCGACGCATTGAAATCGCTATATGATTCCATGCCTTTATATCCCGCTTATGCAGATTAATTTGGCGTTACCGTCGGTATTTTGTTCCGGCTGTGTAACTGACGTTACGCACGGCGGATTAAAAACGAATGTGCTATAAACATCAAAGACACGAAAATTTAATAACTTTCGTGTCTTTCGTGCTTTTCGTGGACAATGCGTAACATCAGCCGTGTAAGCTATTTTAACGGACGGTAATCTATTCGGATTCACCCCGCTCACTTGTCGTGATTAATCATGCACTAAATCTATAGTGTTTCGATATCAAAATAATTACTTTTGAGCCGGACTGGGTGGTCATGACACTTTCAAATCTGTAAAATAAAAACTACTGTAAAAAAATAAAGGTAATTTTTTTTGCGATTTTTTTAACAACAATGAGTTAAGGAATAATTTATGTGTTTTAGTGCTGATATGTCTCTTGGCCTGGGGCTGGCCGGATTGGCCGCATCCGGTGTCACTTTTCTGGATAAAGATGAACTGTTATGGGTTCGGGTTGCCAGGGCTTACGCTATTTTTCATTTTTCCTTGATGGAATTTATTCAGTATTTCGCTTATCCGGTTGCAGATCAGTGCGGTTACGGTACAAATCAACTTTTGAGCGAGATGTCGGTCTACCACATCAGCTTGCAGGCATTGGCGATTATGCCCGCTCTGGCGACTTATTCGTCCGATAAAACCGCGTTGAAAAAGGCGACCATTACCGGCGTAATCTTGAGCTCTTCATTTCTGCTGTTCAGCTTTATGCCAAAAGAATGGCAATTATTAGAAATTGCGCCGAATTTTATAGGTAATATGATCTCGTGCTTGTTTATGGGCAAATACCATATCGGTTACCACATCTCCAGCGCCTTTGGCCTGTTGGTTACCTGGGGTTCGTTGTTTGGTTTGGCGGTCAGCGGTTTTGTCTGGAAAGATAACTGGCGTATCGCTTCGTATCATTTTGTTATGGCGATTATGACGCTGTTTATGCCTCAGTGGATATTCGGCGTATCAACCGGCGAAGCCGCAGCAATGTATTGTTTTTATTCCATACCGATCACAGCCAGCTTTATGCCGTACTTTAAGAAGTTCTTCACCGCGCCCGCCGCAATGGATGAACGTCATTTCGCTTATTAAATATCTTGAATCCAGGCTTTCTGCCTGGATTTTATTCGTTTACCGTTGCGATAAAAATAAGCCCATCATTTGTTGATCATGTTTTTTGCCAAAGATTTTATTGAAACTGCTGAAGGGCTTATTTTTGCTGTGGTTGAGCAGGGATTGGAAGATGGCAAAGTGCTGTGTTTTTTACGCTATGTGCTGACGCCGTCCGGCTGGAAAAAAGTCGTCACCGAACAAGCCAATAACCTGCTGCAACAACAGCACTCCGATTATCTGCATTATTCCCCGGTTTTAGATGCGCATTTGCATGCGGTCGCAATAGATCGAATCGTCACGCATCACCAGCCCAAACACCGCTTGCAACAGCTCATGCAAGCGAATCGGCATGATATTGCCAGGGATGGTGTGTATGCCGCAAGCATGCTGGGAGCAGGCGCGGCGGCTGTCGAACGGGATTTGTTCAGGTTGTGTGAATTATTTGAGCAACATGGGCTGGATTTGGCGCAAACCGGCGTCACAGGCTCTATTTTGGTCGGCGTGCAAAAGCAAGATTCGGATATTGATTTGGTTTGTTACAGCAGGGATGTTTTTCATCAATGCCGGGCAATAACCCGCGAGCTTATCGAGCAAGAATGTTTACAGGCCTTGAATGATCAGGATTGGCAGCAATCTTATGAACGCCGTTCATGCGATTTGAGTTTTGATGATTATGTCTGGCATGAGCGGCGTAAATGCAACAAGGCGGTGATTAACGGGCGAAAATTCGATTTGAATTTTATTGATCATTGCGCCGATTCCAATGCCGTTGTATATCAAAAATGCGGTGCGGTTACTTTGCAGTGCAGGGTAACTGACGATGCTCACGCGTTTGATTATCCGGCTGAATTTACAATAGATCATCACCAGATCAGTTCTATTGTCAGTTTTACGGCGACTTATACCGGGCAGGCGGTTAGCGGCGAAATGATTGAAGTGTCAGGCGTGCTGGAGCAATCCGAACATGGCGTTAAACGCATCGTAGTCGGTTCCAGCCGTGAAGCGCATGGCGAATATATCAAGGTTATTCAGTGCTCAGATTAGCTGATTTTGCTGCGGTGATATTCGATATGGACGGTTTGGTTCTGGATACCGAAAGCACTTATTTTATTGCTTGGCAACAGGCTGCAAGCGCCATGGGTTATGACTTTTCCGATGAGTTTTGCCGGGCGCTGTCAGGGCTGCATTATCAGGATATAGAGCCGAGACTGCTTGAATATTGCGGGGCTGAGTTTGATCTGCAAATTTTTAACCGCTTAAGCGGCGAGTTTTGGCGCGACTACGTTAATGCCCATGGCATAAACATCAAACACGGTTTTACCGGAATGTTGGAATTGCTGATTAACCAAAACATGCCTTATTGTCTGGCGACTAACAGCCTGATGGTAAACGCGTTGGAATGCCTTGAGCTGGCAGGGATCGACGATGTTTTTCCAATCATTATCACCCGCGACCATGTTCAGTACGGCAAGCCGGAACCGGATATTTTTTTAAAAGCCGCAGAGGTGTTGCAGGTGGACATCAGCCGCTGTCTGGTGCTTGAAGATTCTCATGCCGGTATTGTGGCGGCATCCAGAGCGGGAGCTGTTTCGGTGTTTATACCATCGACAGCGCAAGTCGATCCGCTGACAGTTGAGCTGTCCGATTTAGTGGTCAATGATTTGGCTCAATTGGCGAATGTCATCAGTGCTTAGTTCGCCGCGGATAGGCCGATCATGTATACTTCCAGCAATTTTTTGCAGCATAACCTTTTGCATTACAAGACAGTCATAACCCTTGATAGTTCATCATTCTAAAGTCTCAGTCATTGCTCCCGCCAGATTACACATGGGTTTCATCGATTTAAGCGGATCATTAGGCCGACATTTCGGCAGTATCGGCGTTGCGCTTAACGAAATCAGTACCCGTGTGTCAGTATCCGGCGCCGATCAACGCTCCGTTACCGGTCCCACCGCCCAACGGGCAGATAAGTGTGTGTCGATGTTGTGCAAGGCATTGCATGTATCGGACAAGCTCAATATTACGATTGAAACAGCAATTCCGGAGCATGTAGGGTTAGGTTCAGGCACGCAAATGTCCTTGGCAATCGGTGCGGCGCTTAGTGAATTTTACGGCTTGGGGCTTAGCGTGCGTGAAATCGCGTCCATGACCGACCGGGGTTTGCGTTCCGGCATCGGCATCGGTGTTTTTGAGCAGGGCGGCTTGGTTGTCGATGGCGGCCGCGGTGAAAAAACTATTACGCCACCGGTATTGGCGCACATGGATTTGCCGGACGATTGGCGCTTTATTCTGGTGTTCGATCAGCGAGGCCAAGGTTTACATGGTCAACAGGAAATACAGGCGTTTAAAGAGCTGCCGCCTTTCCCACAACAGGAAGCTGCACGGTTATGCTATTTACTGTTGATGCAGGGTTTGCCTGCGGTAGCCGAAAACGACATCGTTAAATTCGGCGATGCGATTACCCAATTGCAACGCTCGGTTGGCGAGCATTTTTCTTCGGCACAGGGCGGCGTTTTTACCAGCTCCGAAGTTGCGGCGGCCATGCAATGGCTGGAGCGGCAAGGTGCGTCTGCTATCGGCCAAACTTCATGGGGGCCGACCGGATTTTGTGCTATTGACGGAGCCGAGTTAGCTGAATCGATTGCCGGTCAGGCCAGGCAGGCGTTTGCGCATTTCGATAATTTGAGTTTTGTTGTGGCTAGTGCGCGAAACAGTGGAGGCGCTGTTTTTGTTGGTTGATATATAAGATGGGGGAAGCGACAGCGAAACCTATCGATGCCGACAGCATAGAAACAGTGTTGATAGTCGCGGGTTCAGGTCGAATGTTGGCGCAGGCAGCAAGAAAGGCGGGCTTAAAGCCGCTGGTTATTGACCTGTTTGCTGATCTGGACACCCAAAGCTACGCGGAAGATTTCCGTCAGGTAAAATCATTAGCTGAACAAGACTTGGCACCTGCCGTCGATTATTTTATCGATCGTTATGCAGTTGCCCATGTTATTTACGGCAGTGGCTTTGAAGGTTGCCTTGAAAGCTTGTATTACCTGAATAGCAGGTTGATTATACTGGGTAATCATCCTGATGTTTTTACAAGGCAATTTGATAAGCAGGCATTTTTTTCGGTTCTGGATCAGTTAAATATTCCATACCCCGATGTTGTTTTTAGTGCGCCTGATTGTGCCGAAAATTGGCTGGTTAAGCCCATGCAAGGGCAGGGCGGTATCGGGATAAAACGTTATTATGCCAATGCTGCCGATAGTTCGGTTTACTGGCAAAAATTTCAAACCGGTACGGCGCATTCGGTGCTGTTTCTGGCCGACGGTCAGCAGGTGGAAATCATCGGCTTTAACACCCAGTGGCCTGTTCGTTTAAGCGAGACTCAGGAATTTGTTTTTTCAGGCCTGGTCAATAACGCTGATCTGCAGGATAAACACAAGACCGAGATAATGGGCTGGCTAAAACAAATGGTTCCGGTGTTTCAGTTAAAAGGCTTGAATTCTCTGGACTTTGTTCATGCGAAAGATTGCAGCTATGTTCTGGAAATCAACCCGCGTCTTTCTGCCAGTATGCAGTTATATGATGATCAGGATTTACTGGTCAGGCATATTCAAGCCAGTGTAGGGACGACTTTATTCGCCCAGCGATTAGACTCTGGTTGGCTAAAAGCGCCTCTACAGACCGGCTATCAAGTCATTTATGCCGAGCATGAATTAATTATCCCAGACTATTTTGAATGGCCGGGATGGTGCATGGATTTGCCCAAACCCGGCAATATGTGTCGCGCAGGGCAGCCATTGTGCAGTATTATTGCGCACCAAAATAACTTACAGTCTGTAGTGGAACAGCTACTGACCAAGCAACAATTTATCATTAATAAACTAGAAAGGTTTTGATCAACATGGAATATACAGCCAGCGTTAATAAATTAACCCAGCCCTTGGTGCAGCATTTACTTGAGAATGCCGATAAATTACGTTTAGGCGTGGAAAAGTTAGCCAATGGCTGCACTATTATCGATGCGGGCATTAAAGTACCGGGCGGAATCGAGGCGGGGCGTATTATTGCTGAAATCTGTCTTGGCGGCATGGGCACTGTGACTATCAATCACAGCTCTTATACCGATAACTGGCCGTTGTCGGTAAATGTGCATACCGGTAATCCGGTTCTGGGGTGTTTGGGCAGTCAATATGCAGGCTGGAGCTTGTCCCATGAAAAATATTATGCATTAGGTTCAGGCCCTGCGCGCGCTATGGCTACCAAGCTGAAAGACGGTAAGCAGGAACCGGTTGAAGAGTTATACAAGGAATTGGATTATCAGGATAGCCATGATTCCACTGTCTTGGTGATTGAAAATGATGCAGTGCCGCCGCTTGAAATTGTTGAAAAAGTCGCCGCCGCTTGTAAAGTCGATCCATCCAAACTGACCATCATTGTTACCCCAACCAGCAGTTTGGCTGGCGGCGTACAGGTTGTTGCACGAGTGTTGGAAGTGGCGATGCATAAGGCTCATGCCTTGCATTTTCCATTGGAAAATATTATCGACGGTAGCGGCAGCGCGCCTATCTGTCCTCCGCATCCGAATTTCGTCAAAGCGATGGGGCGTACTAATGATGCAATTTTGTTTGCCGGTCAGGTGCATATTTTTGTCAAAGGCAGTGACGAAGACGCTGAAAAACTGGCTAAAGAACTACCCAGTTCAACCTCTAAAGATTACGGCAAACCGTTTGCGGATATCTTTAAACAGTATGAATACGACTTCTTTAAAATCGATGCAATGTTATTTAGTCCAGCTAGCGTTATTGTGACTGCGGTGGAATCAGGCAAAAGTTTTCGCGCAGGCAAGCTGGATAATGCTTTGTTGGATCAGTCGTTTGGGGCATAAAACGCACTGTAATGCTTTATTACATTCTGAAGTTTTCTATTTCCGCACTCATCGTCGTACTTATTTCGGAAATTGCCAAACGTCATAGCGGCTTTGCAGCACTGATCGCTTCATTGCCGCTTACTTCGTTGATGGCAATAATCTGGATGCACTTTGATGGTGCTGAATCCTTCGAAATTGCAGCGCTTTCCAGTCAGGTTTTTTGGTTGGTGCTACCGTCATTAATGTTTTTTTTAATGTTGTCATTGCTACTTAAACACGGTTTGGTCTTTTGGTTGAGTCTCGGAATGGCGGTAATTGCCACCATTGTTTGCTATCTTGCGTTATTGCCCCTACTTCGGCGGATGGGAGTGCTGATATGAAAGGGCGTATAGCCATTTTTACCGATGATCCGGGCTGGCATGGCAAACAATTAAGCTTGGCCTTTGCCAGTCACGGTTATACCTGTGACTATGTTTCGCTGACAGAATGCCGGTTTGTAATCGAACCCGGCCGACAGCCGATTTTTATTCCGGGCTTTGAGCATGAGCTTCCCGATGCGGTTTTTGTGCGCGGCGTTCCCGGCGGTTCGCTTGAGGAAGTCGTGTTATATCTGGATTTCTTGCATGCGCTAAAGGCTATGGGAATTCCCGTCTACAATGACGGACATGCGGTAGAGCGCAGCGTCGATAAGGCCATGACTAGTTTCTTACTGCACAATGCGGGACTACCGACGCCGATGACCTGGGTGTTACGTGATCGTGAGCATGCATTAAGGATTGCGGGAACTGAATTAAAGCAGGGGAATTTTCTGATTAGCAAACCCTTGTTCGGTTCTCAGGGTGAAGGCATACGCCGCATCGAAAAGTCGACCGACTTGTTCTGGTTGACCAGCAGTCACGGCGTTTATTATCTGCAACGCTTTGTGCATTGCGAAGGTGCCGGTTTTTCCGATCATCGTATTTTTGTGATTAATGGTAAAGCGGTTGCTGCAATGCGCAGACGCGGAAAATTTTGGTTAAATAATGTTGCTCGAGGAGCAGCCTGTGAGCTGATCGATTTGGAACCCGAAATGGTTAATTTGGCCGTTAAAGCGACGACAGCACTAGCGATGGATTATGCCGGAGTCGATATTATTCGGGATAGGGAAGGGCGTTGCACAGTCATTGAAGTTAACAGCATACCGGCATGGAAAGGATTGGAAAGCGTTTGCGATGTCAATATTGCCGAGCTGATGGCGGACGATTTAATAACGCGCAAAATGAACAAACGTGTAGCGGCGTGATGATTTCGCAGGAACAACTCAGCGAGCTTTATCGGCAAGCCTGCGAGGTTGACGTGCAGGCATTTAAGCCCGGCAATGTCAGTGTTTATGCGGATGGTCACGATATGACCGTGGCTGACTTTAGACTTAGCGCGAAAGTCAGTGCGGAACCTCTTTGCAATCCGGATTATTCCTTGGGCGAAAAGATCTATTATGCGGTCAAGGCCACACGCGAGGCTGTAGGTTGCAATACCAATTTAGGTATTATTTTGCTTTGTGCGCCACTGGTCCAGGCAATCAGTCATAAACATCCTGGATTAACGTTAAGGCAGGCTGTCAGCAAGGTTATTTCCGATACCACAATAGGAGATGCAGATTGGGTTTTCAAGGCTATAACATTAGCATCGCCGGGTGGATTGGGTGAGTCTGAGCAGCAGGATGTTAATGCTCAAGCATCAGTTACACTGGCTGAGGCAATGAAAATAGCCAGCGAGAGGGATCGTATCGCGCTCCAATACACAACTGATTATCAAGATATTTTTAATTTCCTACTTTTAAGGTATAATATTGGACTTGATCGATGGGGTGATAGGAATTGGGCGGCAGTCGCGATATATGCTGATATGCTGAGCCAGTTTCCCGATAGTCATATCGAAAGGAAATACGGAGATCAGTACTCTGAGATGGTAGCAAGCAAAATGGCTCGGCTCAGTGGGGAGCTGTTAAAAACTGATAATCCTGAGCAGATAAAGCCGTTGCTTTTTTGCCTGGATCAGGAGCTTAAACTTTATAGTATAAATCCGGGTACTACAGCCGACATGATTGTGGCGACAGTATTTACGGCATTTTTAGAGGATCTTAATCAGTAACAATACTGTACTGTTACTAATAGGGCTTCAAATGGAATTTGTTAAAAACAAATAAGGGGACATTAATAATGTCGATAGTAGATTCAATTTTTTCATTTTTTTCTTCACAGGGGATAACAAGCATGGCTAAAATTAATAAATTATGCGTTGGCGAATCGTTAGTTGGTGAAGGCAACGAAGTTGCTCATATCGATTTGATGGTTGGACCACGTGGTTCAGCTGCTGAAACTGCATTCGCAAACTGCTTAACAAACAACAAAGACGGCTTTTCAAGCTTATTGGCTGTTGTTGCACCTAACCTGATGGTTAAACCATCAACTGTTATGTTCAACAAAGTAACAATCAAAGGCGCAAAACAAGCTGTTCAAATGTTTGGCCCAGCACAACGCGGTGTTGCTATGGCTGTTGCTGATTGTGTAGAAGACGGCACAATCCCTGCTGCTGAAGCTGATGATTTATTCGTGTCAGTTGGTGTATTCATTCACTGGGCTGCAGAAGACGATGCTAAAATCCAACAATACAACTACGAAGCTACTAAAGAAGCTCTGAAACGTGCTGTTGCCGGTACTCCTACAGCTGCTGAAGTTGTTGCTGCTAAAGGTACTGCTGTACATCCATTCGCTGCTAACTAAGTTTTAATTTAGTTACTAAGAATGCTAAAAATACCCCGGTTTAACGGGGTATTTTTTTGCCTAAAATTCTGCAATATCTTCAGTTTTAATGGCGCCGGAATGCAGCGCACTGGCAACAAGCGCTTGATGAATGCCTGCGTTACTTAAAAGTACACAGTCTTGTTTATTTCTTATACCGCCTGCGGCGATAAAATTTTTGTCCGGATATTGCCTGCAAAACTCAGTTAACTTGTTCAGGTCGGGGCCATGATTGCTGCCTACGCGCTCCAATGTCATGATGATGATGTTTTTCGGCCAAAAAGTTGAGTCGGAATAAAGACTTTCCGCACCCAAAGCACCCGAATTTGAATAATCCAGCGAAAGAATAAAATTGTTTTTAAAAGCTTTAATCTCCGAGATCGTTTCATTCCGATAAGACTCGCTGCCCAAAACAGGCAGGGTGTTTCCTGGAAGATGTACATCCTCATCGTATTTTTGATAACCCTTGTCTATCCAGAATATTATTTTCGGAAAACGAGCCAGCACCTCAGCTATTAAAGGATTATGATCACCTTGACCGGTAATCGCATTAAGGTCTGCAATATAAAAGATATTAAACTCATAAACACTCCGGAACGCCTCAATCACCTGAAAAATATCAGATGACTTGCACAACTCAGTATTAATGGGCTGATAATGCTCGCGATTGCCTTGCCGGGCATGAACGACGACACCGTTTTTTAAATCTATTACCGGGATTATTTTCATGAAGCAAAATTTGCTGGTGATATAATATAACGTTGTATTTTATAGTTATTTATTGGATATTGTGAAAATTCTGGTGTTCGAGTATATCACTGGCGGCGGCTTTAATAAGCAGGAGTTGCCGGACTCCCTGACGGGTGAAGGGAGTTTGATGCTTAATGCGTTGCTTGATAATTTGATTCGATTAAACAGCTTCGAAGTAACCATCATGCTCGACTGGCGGTTAGCAAATTCAATCGAGGTAAACAGTGTTATTATCAGGCCGGAACATGATGTTACAGAAGAGTTTGTCCGACTGGTTAAGCAATCCGATCTGGTATGGCCGATTGCGCCGGAATTTGATGGTATCTTACAAAACCTGTGTCAAACGGTTGAATCATTGGGTAAAGTATTACTGACATCGCCCGCAACTGCCGTTGCCATAGCCGGCAACAAATTCAAGACTTATGAATTGCTCAATCGACATCATATAACCTCCGTTCCTACGCGTATGTTTGATGATGCTTATTCCCCCGGTGAATGGATGATTAAACCGATAGATGGCGTAGGCTGTTCAGACAGTCGTGTCATCACTAACCGGCTGGATTTTGAGCAAATGGTTACATCAGAGGGGCAATACGTCATACAGCCGCATCTTCAAGGCGTTAAAACCAGTTTGTCGTGTTTATTCAAGCAAGGCCGGGGTTGGTTAGTTTGTGCCAACTTACAGCGCTTCGAATTCACCGATCAGCAATATCACTTGACAGGCATCGTAGTGAATCACTATCGCGACTTAAGTGCGTACCAGCAATTGATTGATGAAATTGCCGCAGCTTTGCCTGAGTTATGGGGTTATGCAGGTATCGACTTGATAGAAAACGATCGTACATGGGTACTTGAAATAAATCCCCGCCTGACCACTTCATTTGTAGGCATATACGATGCTTTAGGTATTAATATTGCCGAGGCTGTTTTACAGTTAATGCATGGCGAGCCGATAATCAATCCGGCTTATAACAGGCCCGTTACCGTTCAAGCAAAACAGGAAACTCATGCAAGCTAATATCATAGGTTGGGATATAGGCGGTGCCCATGTCAAAGCGGCGGTAATCAATAACGCCGGTCAGATTATCGCCGTTTATCAGCAACCGTGCCCATTATGGAAAGGGATCGAGCAACTGCAAGGCGCTGTAAATGCAATTATGCAGCAATTGGCTGACTCGAATTATTGTCATGCGATGACCATGACGGGGGAGTTGGTTGACTTGTTCGATAATCGGGACGATGGCGTTAAACAAATCATTCGCACCATGACCGATTTATTGCCGGGATCAAGTATGCTGGTTTTTGCCGGTCAACAAGGTTTAGTGGAATCCTCACAAATTGAAGTCCGGAATTATACCTCGATCGCCTCAGCCAATTGGCTGGCCAGCGCCTCATTTGCCGCGCAAAAGTTAGGCAACGGGCTTTTTGTCGATTGCGGCAGTACTACCACGGATATACTCCTGCTCAAGTGCGGGCAAGTGCGGGCGGAAGGTTACACCGATTATCAGCGTTTAATATCTCAAGAGTTGATTTATACCGGTATCGTCAGAACCGCGGTGATGGCCGTTACTCAAACAGCAGATGATCAAGGCAAAAAAATCGGTCTGATGGCCGAGTATTTTGCGACCATGGCCGATGTTTATCGCGTCACCGGAGAACTCAATGATGCGCATGACCAAACCGACACAGCGGATGGCGCCGAAAAAACCGTTCCAGCCAGCGCCAGACGGTTATCACGAATGATAGGCTGTGATTTTTATGCTGATGAACTGCCACGTTGGCAGCAATTTGCCGAAAACATTCGTGCTCGGCAAATACAGCAAATACAACGCGGCTGCGAAATTCGGTTATCCCAACATGAGCTTTCACAAAACAGTCCATTAATCGGTGCCGGAGTAGGACGGTTTCTGGTTAAACAGATTGCATTGAACTTAGATCGGCCCTATCTTGATTTTTCCGATTTATTTCCGGCAACTTTAAATCAATCAGATATGACTATAGCGGACTGCGCTCCTGCGGCTGCTATAGCGTATTTAGCCGACAAGCAGTACAACAAATAAAAATTTGCTTATGCAATAACAGTATCGATTCGATACACGGTTAGTTGTGATAGAATATTATTTTTTGTCAACATTAATAAATGTTTACAGGTTCTATGGAAAAAATTGATGTATTTGATCTGATTGAGCGGATGTCAGCACTGATCCGTTCTGAAGAACGTAAAAAGTGTACAGAATTAGGCTTGCAACCGGTTCATTTGCAGGTAATGGATTATTTGTCCCGCTGCAACCGCTATAGCGACACCCCGGCAGCGCTGACCAATTATTTGGGCATGACCCGCGGCACGGTTTCCCAAACCGTGCTTTTATTGGAAAAAAAAGGCTACATAAAAAAAACAGCGGATGTCAATGACCGGCGCATGGTGCATCTAAGCCTTGTGTCCGAAGGCGATGCTATTTTGAATAAAGCCCGTCCTGTAGATTTATACAGCCAAGCTTCGGCTATTTTTAATAAAAACGAAAGCCAGGAAAATGTTTTCGTTAATGCGCTGACCGCTCTGCAAAAAGCCAATAAATCCCAATCATTCGGGCTTTGTAAAACATGTAAATATTTCACCAGAACTTCGGATGGCTTTGTTTGCGGCTTAACCAAAGAACGACTTAGCCAAACCGATAGTGAAAAAATATGCCAGGAGCACGCTGTTTGTTGATGATTGTTTGATCGAATAAATATATTTTTACCGGTCAACACCAAACAGGCGAAAATCTTCAATGAACAAATAAGAAATTACAATTTGTGCAATAAAACAGACGATTGATTCAGTTTTTTTTCAAGGAACTGCTAGGCTTACGTGACTGTCTTAATTATTCAGAGAATAACTTGGAAGAAGATTTAACCAGCGGTTTAGTCGTGCTGCAAAGCCATTTAGAAACTATGCTTGATCGCGTTCAGCAAAACAGCGCCACGTTGCGGAAGTTCCAGGCATTTGAAATAAGATTGCTCAAGCTCAATGCCTTACCGGATATCATTGATCACCTGCTGGAAGATGCTAAAAATTATTTTGATCTTGACGTGATCAGCTTATGCCTGATTGACGAAACAGGCGAAATTGCAAAAGCGCTTAGCGATAACGCTTATCCATACAACTCAAAAAGCGGGTTAATGCTGCTCAGTAAAGAGTTAAAAGCAACAGCTACTCAGTCTTATATTGGTGTTTATGACAGCGCTCAATGCGCCGACTTTTTTCCGCATATTCAAAGGCAACCGGCCAGCGTTGCCATTACGCCCTTAACTCGACGAAACAAATATCTTGGGACTTTAAATCTGGGCAGTTATCAACCTGATAGATTCGTCGATAATATGGGCACGGATTTCATTGAACACCTCAGCTCCGTAGTCAGTGTTTGCCTGGAAAATAATCTTAACGTCGAAGAGATGAGACGGGTTAGTTATATTGACGCACTCACCAGCGTTAATAACAGGCGTTTTTTGGAACAGCGTATCGGTGAAGAATTAAAGCGAAGTCAACGCAATGCAAAACCGCTCTCCTGTCAGTTCTTCGATATCGATTTTTTTAAGCTGGTCAATGACCGGCATGGTCATCAGGGCGGTGATCTGGTGCTGTCTCTGGTAGCTGCTACGATAAAACACCAATTAAGAGATGATGACGTATTTGTCCGTTATGGTGGAGAAGAGTTTGTCGCTTTATTGTCCAATACCGATGAATCCAAGGCTTTGGAAACGGCCGAACGAGTGCGCAAAGCTATCCAGACGCTGGTTATTGCAGTTAATGATATTTCAGTCTCAGTCACTATTTCTATCGGTGTGTCGACGTATGTGCCGGATAGCACATCTATTTCACTAGACGGTGAGATTGCCAGCCGTCTGATTAAAGCCGCCGACTCCGCCTTATACAGGGCCAAACATAATGGCCGGAATCGTGTGGAAAATGGCGGGATTGTTTCAGATAATCAGGCTTTATAAATTTACAAAAAGATTAAATGTTGGGGTTCGCAAGAGACTGTGAAAGTATTTTTGAAAATATGACGCATACTATTTTAGTGACTTCTAAGTCATTGTTTTATTGATCGTGGGAGGGGCTTTAGCCCCGACTTTCGGGGCTAAAGCCCCTCCCACATGAATACTTTCACAGTCTCGCAAGCTCCCCCCAACTCACAGTAAACCTTATCCTTTCAAAGCCTTCAACACCGCCTGCATCGTCGCATTCGCATCGCCAAACAGCATGCGGGTGTTTTCCAGTACAAATAACGGATTCCCTACACCGGCATAGCCTGACGCCATACTGCGCTTAAGTACGATCGTGGTTTCGCCTTTCCAGCATTCCAACACCGGCATACCGGCAATCGGGCTGTTCGGATCATCCAGCGCTGACGGATTGACAATGTCGTTAGCGCCGATCACGATGGATACGTCGACATGATCCCAGTCTTCGTTGATTTCGTCCATTTCATAAACGATGTCGTAAGGCACTTTGGCTTCGGCTAATAACACATTCATGTGGCCGGGCATTCTTCCTGCAACCGGATGGATGCCGAAACCGACTTTTTTGCCTTTGTCCCGCAACAGTTTGGTGATTTCATTAACCGTATGCTGGGCTTGTGCAACCGCCATACCGTAGCCAGGAATAATCATGATAGATTTCGCATCCAGCAATAATTGTGCGGTTTCGTCGGCGCTGATCGGTGTTACTTCGCCTTCAATGACAGCGGCTTCGCCGCCCGAACCGGTACCAAAACCACCGGCAATAACGCTGATAAAGTTGCGATTCATCGCGCGGCACATGATGTAACTCAAGATCGCGCCGCTGCTGCCGACCAATGCGCCGGTCACAATCAATAAATCGTTACTTAACATAAAGCCGGTTGCCGCAGCCGCCCATCCGGAATAGCTGTTCAGCATCGACACCACCACCGGCATATCAGCACCGCCGATAGCCATGACCATGTGTATGCCGAACACCAGCGCAATTCCGGTCATAATCAATAAAGGTATAGAGCCGCCGCCCGTTTCGGTTTGCTGTAAAAACATCCAGCCCAGAACGATCGCTGCAATCAGTAAACACAGGTTTAACCAATGACGACCAGGCAATAACATCGGTTTACCGCTAATACGTTCGCTGAGTTTACAAAAAGCAATCACCGAACCTGAAAAAGTCACAGCCCCGATAAGAATACCGATGTAGATTTCTACTTCGTGAATGGTTTTTTCTACGCCGATCAGATTGGTAGAGCTGTCCATAAAGTTGGCGTAACCTACCAATACAGCCGCCATACCGACCAAGCTGTGCATGATGGCAACCAGCTCGGGCATTTGCGTCATTTCTACTTTTAATGCAGCTCTAGCGCCGATAGCGCCGCCGATTAACAACGCAACGATTAAAATAGCGTACGAGGTAACCGATGCGCTTAACGCGGTAGCGATAATGGCAATCGCCATACCTAACATACCGTAATAATTGCCTTTGCGGGCTGTTTCCTGATTACTTAAACCACTCAGGCTGAAAATGAACAGAATGGTGGCGACGATGTAAGACATCGTGACTAAACTATGGGACATCATATTCTCCTGTTATTTTCTGAACATTTCTAACATACGACGGGTGACTAAAAAGCCACCGGCAATATTGATAGATGCAATGAGTATCGCCAATCCGGCAAGGATGCTGATATTTAAGGTTGGCGAGGAAACCTGCACCAAAGCGCCGATCACAATAATGCCGCTAATAGCATTGGTTACACTCATTAAAGGGGTATGTAGCGATGCAGAGACATTCCATATCACCTGATAACCGATGAAACACGCCAGCACAAACACAGTAAAGTGAGTCATGAACGACGCAGGGGCGACCGAACCGATGCCGAATAGCGCCAACCCGGCAATGACTAAAGGTATAAACTGTTTAACCGAATCGGGAATGAAAGATTTTTTTTGTTCTTGTACCGATACATAAGCGGGCGCTTCGGTTTGCGGGGCAGGGGCTGCGGAGAGTTTTGGCGGTGGTGGCGGCCAAGTGATTTTGCCTTCTTTAATAACTGTAGTCCCGCGTATCACTTCATCGTCCATATTGACGTTGATTGTGCCGTTCTTTTCGGGGCAAAGTTCCGTTAATAAATGCCTGAGGTTGGTCGCATAAAGCTGACTCGATTGGTTAGCCAAACGGCTGGGTAAATTGCTGTAACCGATAATGGTCACGTCGTGTTTTACCACCACCTGATCTTTCTCGGTCAACGCGCAGTTACCTCCTTGTTCGGCAGCCAGGTCGACAATAATACTGCCGGGTTTCATGGACTTAACCATGCCTTCAGTGATTAGCTTGGGTGCAGGTTTGCCGGGAATCAGCGCAGTGGTGATAATGATGTCCACTTCCATCGCCTGTCTGGCAAACAAGGCCATTTCAGCTTCTATGAATTCCTTGGACATAGTTTTTGCGTAACCACCGGTACCGGAACCTTCTTCTTGAAAGTCCAGCATCAAAAACTCGGCATCCATACTTTCAATTTGTTCTTTAACTTCGGGGCGAGTATCGAAAGCCCTAACGATAGCGCCCATGCTTTTTGCGGTACCGATCGCGGCAAGACCGGCAACGCCGGCGCCGATAACCAACACCTTAGCGGGCGGGATTTTACCGGCGGCGGTAATCTGTCCGGTAAAAAAACGGCCGAAATGCTGTGCGGCTTCAATAACGGCGCGATAACCGGCAATATTGGCCATAGAACTCAGCGCATCCAGTTTTTGCGCTCTGGACATGCGAGGCACGCTGTCCATAGCCAGCACCGTGGCTTTTTTGGCTGCGAGTTTTTGCATTAATTCTTCATTTTGCGCAGGCCAGATAAAACTGATTAAACGGCCGCCTTCGGGTAACAGGTCGATTTCGTCCACCGCAAGCACCGGATGCTGCTCGGGAGCGCGAACTTTCATGACGATGTCTGCTGATTTCCACAGCGTCTTGGCATTGTCAACGATTTCAACGCCGACTTCTTTGTAGGCTTCATCGGAAATATTAGCGTTAATTCCCGCGCCGCTTTCGAGCAGGACGGAAAAACCCAGTTTTATAATTTGTTCTGCGGCCTCAGGCGTAGTGGCCACACGTTTTTCACCTGGGTGGATCTCTTTAGGTATACCAATCTTCATACAGTCTCCAATGCGAGTAGTTTAGAGCATAGTGAGCAAAGGCTTTAACTTCAGTCAAAACCTCAGCAGGGAGGATAGGAGATTAAGCTATGTTTTTCAATAAAAAACATAATAGGGGTAAGTGAATGTGGGTTTTGAGAGGCCGGACGGGTATTCAAAAAGACGTAAAATGTATGGATACATCGAATTAGCGTTTTTACACAGCTTGAACTCTTTTCGGTTATTCGAATAAGAGTAAAGGAAAAGACTTGACTCCCGTCTTTTTCGCCTATGTTTGTTAGCGCACGGACCGTCTTCAGCTTTATCTGTATCTTTTAACAGGCGATAGGAAACATCATTCCCCGCGTTGGTCACGACTATCTGGTCATGGCTAAATAATTATCAGGAGATGCACATGAACAAAGATCAAATAAAAGGCCGGGCCGAAGAAGCCACAGGCAAAATTAAGGAAATTACCGGCAAAATACTGGACGACGATGAGCTGGAGCAGAAAGGCAATGTCCAAAAGAATGTCGGCAAGGTTAGAGCAGGCATGGGTGATCTGAAGGAAGATATTAAGAAAAACCATTAAGAGTACTGCTGAACTTTGCAATCGAGTTCATACAGACTGGACTACTGCATAGCGGCAACGAATACTCCCCCATTTTTTTACAGGAAATAAACATGAAATTCACAAATATAAAGCTCACAGGTTTAGTGGCGGCCATCGTTTTAACATTCTGCTCGTTTGGCGTTTACGCCACAGAAAGTCAAGAGACGCCGCCTTTGAATAAAGATCAAGTAGAAGGCCGAGTCGATGAAGCCAAAGGTAAAGTCAAGGAAGCAACCGGCGTGATACTGGACGACAAAAAAATGCAGGTAGAAGGCAATGTCCAAAAGAATATCGGCAAGGCTCAGGGTAATTTTGGTGATATCAAACAGGATATTAAAAAAGGCAACTAACCCAGCTCTAGGCTTTAGGAAACCAGATGTTAGAAGCGTTCAAAAACGAGAAAGTCTGTGCTAAAACAGCCGCTGTTGAACCATGGCGCGCCTGATGACGCAATTGATAGCATGTCAACTTTGAAGAAATCCAACGAAGCCATCCTGAAATTCTCGCAATACGACCATCAACTTCTGTTCGGCATGGATGCCTGTTAATAAATACTTACTATTAAAGAGGGCACACTATGTTTACACGATTATTGCCAGTTATTCTCACTTTAACGGGCGCTCTACTCATGATGACCGGTCCTGTTCGAGCTGAACAAAATACCGCATTCCATCTAGCAGCTAACTCGGAATTGGAAAATACCGAGCGTAATGCTCGCGACAAGAGCGACACTACGCTAACCCCGGAGGATCAAAAGGAAACCAAAAAAGATATCAAAATCACGGCTAAGATACGTCAGGCTGTGGTCAGAGATAAATCCCTATCAGTCGATGCGCAGAATGCAAAAATCATCACCCGTAATGGCGTGGTAACTTTACGCGGACCTGTTGCAAATGAAGCTGAAAGCCTGAAATTGCAAGAAGTCGCCAAGAAAATGCGTGGTGTCGTGCAGGTAAATAACCAACTTGAAAATAAAGCGCCTTAAGGGCATCGGAGAATATCATGACTAAAGCAGTTTTTTGTATCGCCAAAAATATCGAGCAGACAGAAGTTATTATTACTAACCTGAAGCTGGCGGGGTTTTCTAATAATGATATCTCTGTATTATTTCCCGACAAATCCACCACCCAGGATTTTGCTCATGAAAAGCACACCAAATCGCCGGAAGGGGCGGCTATCGGTGGAACTGTAGGTTTAGGCGCCGGCGCAGTAGTTGGATTGTTAGCCGGAATTGGCGCTCTGGCTATTCCAGGCGTCGGTCCATTAATCGCCGCCGGACCCATTATGGGAGCATTAAGTGGTGCGGCAGTAGGCGCAGCCACTGGAGGCTTGACCGGCGGTTTAATCGGACTGGGTATTCCTGAGTATGAAGCCAAACGCTACGAAGGAAAAATCATTGGCGGAAATGCCTTGATTTCTGTTCATACGAAAAGCAGTGAAGCGATCGATAAGGTAAAAGAAATCTTCAAGTTTGCTCACGCAGAAGATATTTCCTCAACCGAGGAAGAGGCCGTCTGATAGGTTGTCAAGGAACTCAAGTGCATCATTCTCGTATGATGCGCTTGAGGTTGATGAAGCTATTACATTATTTTAACAGAAAGCGGGCTCGCGTTTGACTACAAGCCGCGCTGTTACCTTTATGATCTAAGGCCTGCCAACTGACGCTTTTCATTGTTGATCAGGCTTTATATTTACTCGTTGAATTCATCAGTTGGAATGTTAGTAATGGTCTTGCCCCTCAATATTGCCTTTTTCATTAATAGATACTTTCCAATTAACGCCTCCGGCAACCAAATAGAGTTCGTATTCTTCTCCTGGCCCATTGGGATTCGCTATCAACTCTGCTTTTTTAAGTTCATAACCTGGAAAATTTTTTTCTAGTGCTTCTTTAACAGCGGGTGGCGCTTCATTCAAACTATCCAACGGCAGTTCATCGGTAAACAAATTACCATCAGCTTTGAATAGCTCCAGCTTGGTATCTTTGTCATCTTCTTTGAAGGTGACTTCTAACAGTTTATGACCAAAATGATTCTCATGACTGGCTTGTAAATCATGAGCCGTGGGATGTCTTTTTATAATATCGGCTTTTACTTTTTCAGGAATACTGATTTCGGCAGATTGCTCGGCACTCACTGTAAAAGTGACGGCGGATAGTAAGAGAGCGCCTAGGGTTGTTGTTATTATTTGACGCATTTTGTTTCCTCAGTAGTTAATGTAAAACAGGATGCCATAAGGCTGCGCGTTTTTGTGCGTCAGCAATTTGTTCTGGCGTTAATTCCGATTCAAGTTTATCAAGAAATCCATGCGCTTGCTCATCGCCCTGTGCCGCGGCGAGTGCAAACCAGACATACGCCTCCTGATCGTCCTTTGAAACACCTTCACCCTCAGAATAACATAAACCAATGTGGTATTGGGCTATGTCATTGCCTTGCTCTGCCGACTGCCTAAACCATTTTACGGCCTCATCCGGATTTTTAGCGGTACCCTCGCCGCGAAGGTACATAAGGCCAAGATCAACCTGAGCTATCGAATGCCCTTGCTCAGCAGCCTTGCGAAACCATTTAAATGCTTCTTCATAATGCCTGGGGACGCCATCACCAGTAGCATACATTAAACCCAGATTGAACTGTGCCGGTACATCGCCCTGTTCAGCCGCTTTTGAAAACCATTTCTTCGCTTCTTTAAGATCGGCCGGTAAGCCTTCGCCATGTGCATACATTAAGCCCAAATTGTATTGGGCAAGTGGATTGCCTTGTGCAGCAGCAGTTTGGAACCATTTTAGAGCCTGATGATAATCCTTTGCCACTTCGCTACCTAAAGCGTATTTTGCACCTAAGTCGGTTTGGGCAACAGCATCGCCGTGCTCCGCCCGTTGTGTTAAGTCAGTTATATTATCCGCCCATAGAACTGGAGAATAAACTATCCCGACACTCAATACCCATGCCAACCATTTTGATCGCATCATGCTTACCTGTTAAAAAATTAGAATAGAGGAAAAACTCAATGCTTCATCGCTAAGAAGCAGGTCAAATTTATATTTTGCATCACAATAACCCAACAGGGGTAAATTGGTTAGGCCAACGCTTCCGGTGACGTGCGCTTTTCTCTAATGATGGTATAGACGAGAAACGCTACAAGTAGAACCGCGAGTATCATTGATGATCCGACAGTGCCAAATCCCAGCCCACCTTTTTCGACAGGTTTTGTCAGTAAGTCTCCGAAAGTCGCTCCAAATGGACGCGTCAGAATAAACGCGAACCAAAACAACATAACCCGATTCAATTGTGTGAAGATTGAAGCAGCGGCGATTAATGTGATGATTCCACCAACAAGAATGGCTCCGCCAAGAAATCCTAAGCCGGAATCATCGGCTAAAAAGTCACCCAAGGCTGTACCCAGGGTATTTGAAAATAAAATGGCCACCCAATAGAACAACTCCGCTTTGGTTGTTTGAATGTTACTAACGGAGAGCGTTTTTTCACTGAAACGCCAAACTGCTAGAACGATCAATAAACAAGTGATCAAGATCAATGAGCCCTTCGCGTAACCTAAGCCAAGAGTTCGATCCATATAGTCAGACATTGTCGTGCCAGCGGTGCTGGTCGTAAGGATGACTGACCAATAAAGCACCGGATGAAACTTACAAGAAAGAAGCTGCATGACAAGCGTAATCAAGAACAGACTAAGTAAGATAATGGAGCTGATGGCGTAGCCTATGTTCATAGTCATCGACAAGAGATCACCTGCGGTTTCACCTAAAGTAGTCGCACAAATTTTCATGATCCAAAAGTAAAGTGTCACTTGTGCGACTTTATTCATGGTTTTTCGCCTCTAAAAATATTAGGACTTTCGCTATCCTCCTGAATAAGCCTTAATTCTAGGGTCACGCAGTTCAGCCCGCAAATAGTCGGAAAACAAGTCGGCCCGGACTTGATAGAGGGACTTTGTCAAGG